>JAPKAW010000282.1 GCA_028825055.1 Flavobacteriales bacterium
CGTGAAGTTCCGGGCATTGAACTGTATCTCAAGATTTCACGAGCGCGATTAGCTTCTTGAAATCCCATAAAGCGCGGTGCGCCCCATTTCCGATTCCAGATACTGCGTTGTGCCGAAAAGCTTCGAGTGGCGCTCACGATTTCCAAAGACACCCCGTCTGTTTTTGCGGCTTTCCACATCGATTCGAATGCGGCCAAAGTTGCGTTCCGGAGGTAGATGTTCGTTTTCCGTGTATATGCGTTTGGAATAATCGAAAAATCGGGATGGGAGGCGGCATCGAATTGTCCAAGGAGCTCTTTGTTTGTGTAGCTGGGTTCTTGTGCTTGGCTGCATAGCTGAGCCAATATAAATACAACTATGAATACAAAACGTAAGGGATCATTGAGCATGCAGTAAATTTCGATTAAAATCCCGCATTCCAATGAAGATTGATGCAACGACCATTGAGGCTTACATCTCTAAATTACCTGAAGATCGAAAAAAGGCATTTGTTCAATTGTAAGACACCCTGGCTCGGAACCTCCTAATTGGCTTTGTGCCGATGATGTCGCAGGGTATGGTTGGGTTTGTAATGTCACATGAATTTACCCTGATGGACACCATTGCAATCTAGCGCTGCCTTTGCTCTTCATTAACTAGGCAAATCGAAAGAACTTCATCGCACTGTATCCAATGGGGTTGTATGCCAATCTAGAGCTCATGGAGTGGTTCATTTCAGTGTATACAGAGGCCATTTCAACCAAGTTAGATATGGGTAAAAGCGGCGGTCGCTATCAAGCGTCTGGATCAGATTCCTTTTAAGTTGATTGGTCAGCTGATTGGTAAGTTGACTCCTCAAGATGGGATTGAGATCTGTAAAACGATAAGAGCTCCTTCAAACTAGCGCAGTGCATTGAAACTTTAGGGTGCAACCTCTCGTAAAAAAGAGTATGAACCGGCACGTTACACAGAATTTCAGGAAGACCGTATGGAGCTGTGGCTTGCTGCTGTTTTTCATGGGGTTATTGTTAACCTCTTGCATACGAGAAGAATTCAATCTCAATGAAAACACGCTCCTTGTTGGTGACGTTCAGCCTTCTTGGGCAGTGCCATTGGGTCAGGTGAATCTACAGCTTAATGACCATTGGGAATTGTTGGATTCATTGCAGATTCAGTCCAATGAAGTTGATGGAATGTTACAGTACGTTCAGCCATTTGAAGTGTTCTCTTCAGCGCCCTTAACACTAGAACCAGTGCAAGAATCTTTTGCGTTCAACTGGGTTTTAAACGAGGAGGTAGCTTCGGTGCTTTCGTTTTTACCTGAAGGTGAGATGGATTCGTTTGGCGCATCGGTCAATTGGAATTGGGGGGTGTCTGAAATGTCATCGTTGGATTCTTTATGGCTGAGCGATGGTGATTTGAATGCCCAAATAACATCTCATCTTCCCATGGATCTTGAAGTGAAAATTTCAACCACTAAGATTCTATCAAATGGAGCTCCTCTTGTGCTTTTCCTTAATCTCGACTACACCGGGACCTTACCCGTGGTCGCAAGCGAGTCAGTTTCACTGGATGGCCGGTCTGTATATTTTTCAAATGGAACGGACCCCGGGGTTCCCATTGACTGGGAAGTTGAATGGGTGGGGAGTGGAGAAGAGATAAATGCAGGAGAAGCATTGGAAGTGACCGTTTCGATTGCCGATGCAACCATAGACGCGGCGTTTGGAGTGTTTGCTACCGACGTCGCTTGGCCTTTTGAAATGGGTCAATCCATTCCTGTTATGGAGGGCATTGAATCCGGTTCAGTTCATTTTGCAGATCCTCAGATTCACTTGTGGATGTCTAATTCTAGCGGAATTCCTGTAGGAGTCGAGTGGGAAGAGTTGGTATTTGTACAGGATGGGGTAACGACTTACATGACCGGACCCGACATCGAAGATTTCCCCATCATAGCAAGCGCTACTTTTCCGGGAGAAGATGCCGAAACCAATCACGTCATTGATAACAGCGGCACGACGCCTTCATTGACAAGCATCTTAGATGCCATGCCGGACAGTTTGCATCTCAACGGAGCCATCTCGATTAATCCCGAAGGGAGTTCTTCTAATTTTTTATTGGGAACTAGTCGCATCGCACTCGAGGGAGAATTGCGGCTGCCGATGAATGGTTGGGCTTCGGCTTTGCAATGGAACGATACATTGGATGTTGACATTTCAGAAGCTCTTGAGGAATCTGTTCAGCCTCCCTTGGATTGGCAAGATGTTGCTGCGGTTACTATGCGTCTTCGTTGTGAAAATGCATTGCCTGTAGGTGTTCGAGTTCAAGTTGTTTTTTTAAATGGCCTTGGTATAGCCATTGAATCGGTGGCGGTAAACTCTTTCTCTGGTACTTTAATCGAGGCGGGTTCTGTGAGTAATATTGGTTCACCTGATGACCCCGGTTTTGGACGGGTCATGAATCCCGTGGCAAAGAATGTGGATTGGGTTTTGGACCGTGAAATGGCTCAAGATTTGGTCGGAAGGGATTGCCAGCAGGTTGTCGTTTTGGCGATGATGGAGACAACGGATGCCGGAAACAACCAAGATGTTCGGTTTTACCCTGAGGATGGGCTTCTCATTGAATTGGGCTTGCGTGTAGATTTTGATATTTCCTGGAACCCATGAGTGAGCACTTGATCCCATTTAAAGGAGCGCTTTTCGCGCTCCTGGTCCTATGCTCTAACGTACTCTTTGCGCAAGATGCTCAAACAGCGCTGTTCATGGATTTGGCGCCTCAACACACCCGGTTGAACAT
>JAPKAW010000283.1 GCA_028825055.1 Flavobacteriales bacterium
TTCAATTCAGTTACGGGCAATACACATCGAATTTTAGGTCATTTGCTGGATAGTGGTGTGAATCAATCCTGGATTCATGAGCAAGTTTTTGGCAGCAATAGGATTGCAAAAATTAAGTTACAAGGCTTCGCGATGAGCGAAAAGCTCATGGTTTGGCCTGAGCACCGTACGGCCTTGATTGCCTTGACTCAAGATGAAATGAAGCGATTTGATTGCCAGTCTGGGGACACAGAAGGGTTGGTGAACCAGGCTCTTGCGTTGGAAGGAGTGGAGGTTGCGGTATTCATGAAAGGGTCAGAAGAAGGACATGTTAAAATGAGTTTTCGATCCAATGGAGATTATAGCGTCAGGGATTTGGTCGCCGCGCATTTTAATGGCGGTGGGCATCGCAATGCAGCGGGAGGAATCATGCAGAATTCGAGCGTTGCCGATGCCATTGCCCATTTTGAGTCATTGCTAGAAGAATGGATGCCCGTATGAGGCGGATGAGGAGCTATTTGCCAGCGTTTCTTGCGATTACGTGCCTATTTCTTTGGTCTTGCGACGCAGGTGTTTCGAATCGACACTCCAGCTCTTCCCGTGCGGTCTTAGCCGAAGATTTGATTCAGTTCAATCTCAAAAAATTGGAAGCTCAAGGTGAGTTGCTCGATTCTTTGGCCTTGCAATGGGGCTGGGTAGATTCTCCTGGTTTTCAGTTATTGGAGTCTGGGTTGCTTTTCGTTTCGCGAGGGCATAAAGCCATTGATCCCTTTTTGTCTAAAAACCCGCAGGTTTTCAACGTTGATTCGGTGTATTGGCAGATTGAGGTACGTTTAATGGATTCAACGCTGGTGATGGATTGGGGAGTGAACAATCCATTGGTGTTTCATCGCTTGCGTTCAGGATGGCCGGCAGGATTCCAGCAATTGGCGGAATTCGTGTTACTAGGAGACAGCGTGGAGTGTTTGATTCCTGCTCATATGGCATGGGGGTTGACGGGGTCGCCTCCGCTCGTTCCTCAAGATGCGGCGTTGCTTTTGCGGCTGCGTGTTCTTGGAGGCGGTGACGAGCAATCGTCGCAGGCCAATGAGTCGAATTGGATGCACATTATTTCGAATTTTGAGTCGGGCAGTTTTCTTCCCGATTCACAGTGGTGCAATCAGCCGGTTTTATTGGGTTCCCCTTGCTTGGCGTGGGGAGATGTCAAAGGGTATGGTGCTAAGGAAGGACCTATTTCTGGCACGACCGTTTCCTTGAGGATGCGCACGCAAGTAGTGCATTCAGATGACGACATTGAAGATCTCGGTTGGAGAGCTTGGCAATTTGAATGGGGAAATGAGGGCCAGTGTCTTCCCGTTCTTGAGGAGTTAATGACAGCCGATTTGCAATTCAATCGGTGGGAATGTTGGTGTCCCACAGAAAAGGCATTTGGTTCGCATGGTTTTCCTGAAGCAGGGATTTACAGGGGGGATGTTGTCGGCTTCCAGTGGGAGCTAGAACAGATCCAGTCAAAGGAAATTTCGATCGAGGAATCAGGAACCTCTCTAGTGTCCCAGTAAGAACAAGCAGGGTCTTTTCTGCAAGTCTGGAGCGGTCGTTTTTTTCCACTCTTCAATGCTCATGGATCGGACCCACTCGCTTTCCAATGTGAGGTCAACGGCAACGCACAGTTGTTGATCTGCTGTGAGCCTTTCCAAACACTCATTAAAAGTCGTTTGATTTCTATACGGTGGCTCCATGAAGATCTGAGTCTCTTTTCTTCGTTGAAGTCCTTCGCGCATTTCTTTCCAAAGATGATCACGGCGCTTCTGATCACGTGGTAAATACCCTTTAAAGGCAAATTGCTGGCCATTCATCCCTGATGCCATCAATGCCAATAGGATTGAGCTTGGTCCAATGTGAGGAATGACTCGCCAGCCAGCGTTGTGAGCTATTCTCACTGCGGGGGCACCAGGGTCGGCAATTCCGGGACACCCGGAGTCAGACATGAGTGCAATGTCAGCATCAGATCGAAACCATTGAATTAATTCAACAAGATCTTGAGGATCGGAATGCTCGTTTAATAGAAAAATATCTTTATTTCTAGGGTCTTCCGTAGGAAAAGCATCTTTAAGAAGGCGCCTTGCTGACCCTTCGCTTTCTGCGATGACCCGGTTACAATTTCGAAGCGCCTCAATACCTGAAGAGGCTAGATGCCATTCGGGTGTCCGGCTTCCGAGCGTATTGGGGATGAGATGAAGTGTCTTCATGAATTCGTTTTCTTGGACCACTGTTCAATCCATTCACGGGAAGCTTTTTCTAACATTGTGTATACCTGTTCGAATCCGGTTTCGCCAACGTAGTATGGGTCAGGAACATCCATTCCCTCGACGAACAAATGCAGCTCAGCAGGTCCTTGTGCAATGCGTTTGGCGTCAATTAAATTCTGTCGATCCATGCAAAGAATGATGTCGAAGTGATTAAAGTCAGACACCATGAGTTGTCGGGACTGCTGATCAGAGATGTTCAAGCCACGAGTGCGCATAACGGCTTGTGATCGTGGATCGGGGGCTTTTCCTGCATGCCAATCAATCGTGCCTGCTGAATCGACTTCCAGGGGAAAGTTGTTTTTGATTCCTTGCAGTCGAATCAATTCTTCCCCAATGGGTGACCGGCAAATGTTACCCAAGCAAAGCACCAACACGCGTTTCATTTTGCTTTAGATCAATGAATCGCCAACTTCTTTTCCAAGTCGTCTAGATACTTCCTGAAGTGCTTGTCAGTCTCTTGCAAGTTGTTGAC
>JAPKAW010000284.1 GCA_028825055.1 Flavobacteriales bacterium
TGATCGGATAGTACCACATCACTCGTTTCGAATTCCACCGGCTCCAGAGAAGGACTGTGAAGGATGAAGTCTATGCGCATTCCGGGTATATCTCCGGCATACGTGGCGCCGAGCAATGGTCCGTTTCCGTTATACGCATCTCTCAAGTATGGCTGAAACTGTTGTTTCGCATAAGAAACAGGACCGTCATTGAAATCACCCATCAAGACCACCGCGTATGGACTGCTTGCAACATATTCTGCGACCAATTCTGCCTGCAACGCTCTTTTCTGCCAGGCCGTTTCCAAGCGATCCAACAGCCGCAGACGTTCGGATTCATCAGGACCCTGGCGCATCGCTTGATAATCCTCCTGTTCAAAATGAATGCTGCTGAGATGCACATTGAAAGCACGAATGGTGTCTTTGCCGATGAGAAGATCAGCATACATAGCACTGTTGTTATTATCATTCGGAAAATCAATCGCTTTCATGTCCACTATGGGGAAACGAGAGAGTACGGCAAGTCCAAAAAACTTTTCATGTCCACTTCCCAACTTGAACTCTTGGGCCCAATACGTGAGTCCAGAGGCACTTTGTAATCGTTCCTTTGTCATCCAAGGAGCCGCATTGTCTTCCAAGAAACACTCTTGTAGGCACACCAAATCTGGCGCCAAGGAGCCCAAAAGAGCCAACATATCCTTTCGGGCATTGGCATTGTTCAACCAGCCGAGACGGTCAAATTGACGAACATTCCAAGAAAGCACCTGGAATTGGATGTCATCACCCTGCCCGTTACCACAATTTTGAAATACAGAAGATGCACCCGGTGAAAAACTCCAAGAGGGTGACTCTCCTCCTACATTTTCGGGATAAAACGTCCAGCCCCATGTTTGCGCTGCATGAGGTGCTGACAAAAGAATAAAAAGAAAGCCCCATCGGAAAAGTCGCCATCGCCGGACCAACAAGCTACTGACCGTCCCTAGGGTCAAACACATCCAAGTAATTGGAAATGCCGTGCCTGCAATAGCTAAAGACGACCAAATAGATGGGGAAAGTCGGACCGCCAATTCAGCCCCAAACACACCTAATATGCCCAACCCTGTCACTGCTACGGGCCACCAAGGCTTTCGCAGTTTTGTCATTCTTTTTTGGACGCTTGAAACAAGGACGCTTTCTCTTCCTTAGTCAGGTTGTCGTATCCGTGCTTAGAGACTTTATCAAGGATGGCATCCATCCGAGCCAAACGGTCCTTCTTCTCTTGATTGAAGTCTGCATCACTCTTGACGCGAGATGACCGCGTGTCTTTTTTTGCTCTTCGAGACCAGGGAGTGCGGTTGGGACGCTTTTCAACACGCAACTTGGATTTGTCATTCGGTTTGAATGCCATTATCATGGAATCTAACATGCGCTCAAACCACCCGACCAAATCGCGTCCTTGGTCTGCTTGTTTCACCATTACATATCCAAACAGAGCTCCGCCCAAATGCGCCAAATTTCCTCCTGTATTCTCTCCATTGCTCAAGGCGAAATAGTCCAATAATATGAGGGCTATAGCTACATATTTCAAAGGAACAGCACCTAGAAGGATGAGTCCAATGCGCCGATCCGGATCGCGCGTCGCTACGGCAACTAAGATGGCCATGACAGCCGCACTAGCGCCATACGCATAAGTGCCCTGTTGCAAGCCTGGAAACACATTGGTAGCTATAAAGTACAGTACGAAGCCAGCCAACCCTCCTACGATGTAAGTGCTCAACAAGCGGCGCGACCCAAAATGAACCATAAATAAGCGACCCATCCAAAATAAAAGGGCCATGTTCATCAGTAAATGCCAAATGCCAGTATGCACAAACATGTGGGTGATGACCGTCCAAGGACGTCGTATTAAGAGGTCTGGTATCCACGTGGTAGCCAAACCCAAAACCGCTGACGATTCAACCGGCGACGAATCACCAAAACCAAGAGTCGCCAGCAATTGCAAGGTGGTAACAATCAAAAAGACACCACAATTAATGAGTACAAGCCGGATCAGCATCCCACCTTGCTGCCATTGGTTTTTTACTTCTTGCCACATTCTTCAATCGATTTTCAATAGAACGAACCACGGTCCTTCTGCCATTGTTTCAGCAAGATGTATCCAAAAAGCATGCCACCGAGATGAGCAAAATGGGCTACATTATCGCCAGAGCCATTTTGAAAAGCCAAGCTTAATTCAATCAACCCATAACCGATCACGAAGTACTTCGCTTTGATGGGTATGGGTGGGAAAAGAAGCATGAGTCGCGTATTTGGAAAGAGCATACCGAATGCCAACAAGATGCCAAAAACAGCCCCTGATGCCCCCACAACACGGCCATACGCATTTTCAATGTAACGAACGGCTACGAGGTCGGAAACGCCCGACGGAACCAGCTGTTCACGTGAAGGAAAGAATGTCCCAAGGGTGTTATAAAATTCCAATCCGATGAACAACTCATGGAGAAAGAACCCCCCAAGACCACTAATGACATAATAATTGAGGAATCGCTTGGGTCCCCACAACCGTTCAAGCTGGCTACCAAACATGTACAGTGCAAACATGTTGAAGAAAAGGTGGGTCAACCCCCCATGCATGAACATGTGAGTAATGATTTGCCACGGCATGAAAAAGGGTGATCCCGGATACGTTCCGGCTAGCCACGTGATGGCCATTTCTTTTCCCAAAAGCATGGAAGCACCAAAAAACAGAACGTTGATGATGATGAGGTTGCGGACAACCACGGTGGTGTTTTG
>JAPKAW010000285.1 GCA_028825055.1 Flavobacteriales bacterium
TGCGCGACACGAGTACATCTCAATTTCGACACGGCTTGTGCATCAAATTCTGCGTAGAATTGATCGACTCCGGGGTCCATGGAGCCACCGAAATCAAAACATGTGTTTCCTCGTTCATGTGCAGCTTCGATCCCTTTAGCGATGAGCATGACGCTTGCCCACGCGGATTGTTTGCTGCGTTTTTGTCCTCCAAAAGCATAGATAGTACGCCCTTGTTCATGCAAGAAAACGGCACTGGCCAAATCCTCCCCGTTTTCATCCTGAACAACATAGGACGTTTGATGAGGGGATTTCAGAACCGATTCCAGTTGTGATCGCACGAGTGTTGCATCCGAGGGCAATTGCTTGCGTTTCCGAGCAACCTGATGGAGGCTAACAATGCGATCTTGATCTGATGATAGCTCAACGCGCAGCCCATAACGTTCGCCTTTTCTGATTTGCTTCAATCGATGTTTAGGAAGCTCTTCAACTGGATTATCTGATTCTCTCAGCCAATTAAGTTGGCGTGTGTGACGCTCTTGTATCATCCAATCTGAATCTGCATCACAGGGCATTCCTGGAGGCAAATCAACAACGACACAAGGAAAGTTAGACTTCCCGAGATTTTCCCAGCAGATGGGAGTGTCCAAGGCCACGTGCATTGCTCCTGGCGGAGTATAGAGTGCGCGTATTCCTTTGATTCGGCCTTTAACTAGTAACTTTTGATTTGCAATGTCTCCCCACGTAGCAAGTCCGTTCGACCAGAGGGGGTCGGAAAACCAAGAAACGGGAAGCGCTTTGGAAATGGACATGGATTCAAATCTGAACTCGAAAGTTCGTGAAAACGAATGGTTGTCTGAATGGCATAAAATCCCAGGCCACTTTTGATGGAACAGAGTCTATTTGTTGATCACAAGAGGTAGGCATCACTCAATGGCTTCCAGGCGGTTCAAAATGTCTTCCAGCTGTTCTGCGCTAATCTGCTTTGCTACAATGCGTTTGTCGCGGTCCAACAAGAAGATTTTTGGCGTTGCAAAGACATCAAAAGTTGTCCTGAAATTCAAGCTTTTAAGCGTAGTCTGACGTGTTTGAATGAGGACCATTGCACTGTCTTGCGCATTGATCAGTGGATTGTCACTCACATTAATCCAATCCGTATACTCCTTATCACGCACATAATCCTGCCATGGTTCAGGGTCAAAGTCATTTCCAATGGCATAAATCTCTAAGCCTTTTTCATTCCAACGCTCGTAAAGCTCTTTGAATTGAGGTAGCTCCTTTTTACAATGACCACACGTGCTTTCCCAGATCATGACGACTGTGTACTTTGCATCAATATCATACAATGATTTCCACTCTTTCTGATCCAAATCGGGCAGGATAATGTTTGGAATTACACTGCCGCACATGCTGTCCCTCAGTTCATCGGCGCGGTCTTGAATCTTTTTCAATTGATCCGGCTTAAGCCAAGTTGCAAGACCTGCACTGTAGTAAGTGTCAACCATGTCTACAAAGACCTTGTCCATGCACATAACTTGTGACGACTCAGATGCGAATGTGATAAAATGGGTGATGTACTTGAACATTTCTGCATTGCCATCCGTCCGTTGAATCAGCCGATGTGCTTGTGCGCTAAGCGAGTCAGGAATTTGAGGCAACACCTTGCTCCAAAATCGATCTAAAATTTGATGAAAACTTCCGTCCCTTACCAATCGGGGGTCACTGAAATCAACTCGGTCCCAATAATGATTGCGGTACCAGCGATACTGAAGATCTTGGAGATTGACGATGTTCGATGGGAATTCCGGCATTTCAGGTTCCAACACCATGTTCAAGTACTTAGCGAAGAGCATATCGCCGTTTTCTTCTAAAATTCGTCGTTGTTCATCGGCTACCTCATTTCCAAAAGAAGTCAATACACTGCGCGCTGCCAGGATGGATTCCTCCGTAGCGGTAGTGTCAGATAATACAGCTTCATGTGGGGCTGCTTTCTGACGCCGCACAGACAAAAAATTTATATAGTCGTAAAACAATTTATTTTCATTGCTTTCTCTGATGACTACGTCGCCCGTAGGGTTTTTCTCAGAGGTTTCAATCACGATATTTTCCTCGACCGCCAAGAATTCGAAGAACTTAGGGCCAGGCATGACAATAGCGTACTTACCACATTCTTCTGCTAGACGGCCTTTGAAATGGATGTACCCATTAACATCTGCGATCGTGGTGTCCGCATAGTACATTTTATTCCCATAATAATGAGCGAGATAGATGGTGTCTCCAGAAACGCCGTCGATGGTAACGTCAATACTATGGCTTTGAGCGTCCAACGTGCCAATGGATCCAATCGAAAAAGCAGTCAGTAGTAAACAGGCAAATAGGGGTCTCTTAATTTGAATCATAAAACGAGTTTTCATCTGTTTGATCGAACTTGCAAGTTGTACAAATTTACTCATGGCACGAGGGTGTTTTACAAGCTAATTTCACAAGGATTCTCAACAAATGAATGGCAATAAGCATACCGTTTTTGTAATCGGGGGTGGATGGGTTGGAGCTCCGTTATCTCGAAGCCTATTCTTGGAGGGGCATAGCGTTGCGGTCACCACACGGAGTGAACAGAAGCAGGAGGCCTTTCGGCAGGCAGGTTTGGTACCGGTATTCTGGGATTGTGATCAACACATTCCGGGTTCTGACCGTGCTCGTTCTTTGCAAAAAGTAGGCGCGGATGCCACGCACTGGGTGCTGACCATCCCGCCAAATAAACAAT
>JAPKAW010000286.1 GCA_028825055.1 Flavobacteriales bacterium
CCATCTTTATCAGCCAACGTTTGATGAAGACCGCGACGCTGCTATGCAGCGATGTTCAGAAGCTGGTGTTCAAACATTGCTTCTTCCCAATATCGATGCGGACTCCATATCGCGTGTGCATGAAATGATGGACCGCTGGCCCGACCGGTGTTTTGGCATGATGGGATTGCATCCTTGTCACGTAAAGCCTGAATCCTGGGAATCTGAGTTGACGACGATCCGGGAGCAAATTGATCATTCGGGAAGACGCTACGTAGCCATCGGTGAAATTGGATTTGATTTGCATTGGGATAAAACTACGTTGGACATCCAACACGCGGCTTTTCGCAAGCAGGTGCAGTGGGCAAAAGAGCTAGGGTTGCCGATCGTTATTCACGTTAGGGATGCGTTTGACGCGTTGTTTGACGCGCTGGACGAGGTCAATGATGAAGCCTTAACAGGGGTTGTTCATTGCTTCACAGGGAACTTGGACCAAGCTAGGCGTATTCTTGATTACGGCGGTTTTTACTTGGGAATAGGCGGTGTTGCAACCTATAAAAATGGGGGGCTCGATGCTGTGTTGCCTCATGTTCCTCACGACCGGGTAGTGCTTGAAACGGACAGCCCTTATTTGTCTCCTGTTCCCCATCGCGGCAAGCGCAATGAGTCCTCCTATACTGCCATTGTTGCTCAGCGAGTTGCGGATCTCTGGCAATTGCCCATTGAGCGCACAGCAGCCTTGACGACGGCCAATGCCGAACGTTTGTTTGCGTTGCCTTCCAACGGATCAAATCAATGATTGCCATGGATGAAAAAGATAGCCGAATCTTACTGATATACACAGGAGGCACCATTGGGAGTGTCAAGGACGTTGATTCTGGAGCGCTCGTTCCTATTGATTTTTCCGAAATTCATCGGCATGTTCCAGAATTGGAACAGCCTGGCCGTTCGATTGAATCTGCGTCATTTGAGCCCCCGATTGATTCGTCCAATATGGGGCCGGAACATTGGAGGTTGCTGGCTCAGATCATCCGAGATCATTACGTTGATTTTGATGGATTTGTTGTACTTCATGGAACCGATACGTTGGCCTATACTGCCTCAGCATTGAGCTTTATGTTGGAAGGTTTGCGCAAACCCATCATTCTCACGGGGAGTCAACTGCCCATCGGTTTGCCGCGAACGGATGGACGTGAAAATTTACTGGCATCTGTAGAGATTGCTGCTGCGATGCGGCTCGGAAAACCCATAATTCAGGAAGTTGCAGTGTATTTTGGATCGTCCCTGTTTCGCGGAAACCGCACTCATAAAGCCAGTGCCGAGTCCATGCAGGCCATCATCAGCCCCAACTTACCTGCCTTAGCAGAGGCTGGAGTGGATATCATATACAATGAGGCTCAAATGTTCCAGGACCCCTTGGAGAACTTCGCGTTATGGGACACCTTGGAATCGAATGTGGCTTGGCTCCCGTTGTTTCCTGGGCAGCCAATCGATGTTATTCGAAGAGTCACTGAATGGCCTGAATTGAAAGGGTTGGTCCTGTCAACATTTGGATCTGGCAATGCGCCATCGGATCCTGAGTTTAAAGCCGCTTTGTCAGAGGCTCATAATCGGGGGGTTGTTATGGTCAATGTGAGCCAATGTGGTCACGGTGCTGTGCACCCAGAACGGTATGCAACGGCACACCTGTTGAGGGATTGCGGAGTCATTCCTGGCGGGGACATGACCACGGAGGCTGCCCTCACGAAATTGATGGTGTCACTCGGGAGAGGATGGATAGAAGAGGATATCCGCTCAGTAATGCTAAGTAATCTGCGCGGAGAGCTGACCCGATATAGTAGCTTGGTCTAATAGAGATCAACGCGTTTTGCATATCTCACCAGAGATGGTGTGAACGCGGGTGACCTCAACGCGTGCGCGAGAAGCTCCTTTGACTTTTGGAGGGGTGCGTAGAAATAGCTTCGACTTTCCAGGTTGAATGGGTGAAATCAGTTCGGTGGAATTGAATACCCCGGTATCCTCTTCAATCAAAAGTCCCGCATTGTCCTCGAAGGTGACACTCCAGATCAGGTGATCCAAAGTCTGCTGTTTGGTATTCTTGAACTTGACCGAATATCCAATGAGGTAGCCAAATGCAGTGGAAGCTTTCACTTCGTCTACCTCCACTCCGCAAAGTCCTTTGTGCTGGCTCAACGCTGAAACACTCCATGACAGCATCAACACAAGAAATAAGCAGGAAGGAGTGGGATGGGACATGATGAGCGAGGGATGAAAATGAGCTTGACAATGGCAAGTTAAAAACGAATGCCGATTGGATTGTTGTGCCGAGCGAATTTGGTCTTTGTTTGCAACGCTTGTTTATGGTATTTTTGCACCCCAATCGCAGAGTACGCGATGGAAATGGAGAGGTGGCCGAGTGGCTTAAGGCGCACGCTTGGAAAGCGTGTTTACTCGAGAGGGTAACCCGGGTTCGAATCCCGGTCTCTCCACAAAAACGGAGTCGAACTCACGAGGAGTTTAGACTCCGTTTTTTTTTTAAAGGCCTTGCAATACCTTGGGGGAAATCAAAGCCATGTCAGAACTGAACTCAAAGCTTGGAATGTGGATTGGGATGGCATCGGCCTCCATCATCCTGCTTGGTTGCTTCTTCAAAGCCTTTCACCTTCAGGGGGCCGCATTCGTTTTTGTAGTGGGCATGTTGCTCTTTTGCTTCGGCTTCATCCCGGTAGTGATGGTGGGTCTTTTCAAGAGGGGACAGG
>JAPKAW010000287.1 GCA_028825055.1 Flavobacteriales bacterium
ATCATGCGGCCGACTGACTTGGATAATTTCTGATTTGACCTTGAAATCGCCATGATTAGGAATCCGTTATCCCATCGTGTAACCTCGTTTGGTTTCATGGAATTGTTGGCTGAACAAGACGGGAAACCGCTTGTAGAATTCTTGCATTTTGACAGCAATGGACGTACCCACCTTCACGATGAGTGGGAGCATTGTCGTGTTGTCAAGGGTGGGGGTATTATCGTGGTAGGACTGGATCGAATTGAGGTTGAAAAGGACAGCGTCTGCAGCATTCCTCCCAACACGGAACATTGGATGGAGCCGGACGGAATGATGGAAGTTTTATTGACTTATCTGCCAGAGGCCGTTTGAATCTTTTAGCGAATCCTATCAGAGTTGCCGTGCTTCTTGAACGAAATTCGCATCTCTATTTTTAAGAATCTTATGCATCCAATTCTGAAGAGCGCTTTGCGCTTTGCGTTAGGCGCCGTCATCCTCTTAGTGGGGGTCGTTATCATGAATGGGCTGATTTCTCTCAAGAAGGAATTGCCTGTATCCGATCGCCGTACTCCGGCACGGGCTGTGCGTGTTTTGCCCGTCGAAATTGCCTCCCGTGTGCCGCTCATTCCAATTGAAGGCCGTGTCGAAGCGCGCTATCGTGCGGATATTTTGGCGGAAGTGACGGGAACATTGCAATTGGGAGGGAAGGAATTCCGCGAAGGAACTGCGTTCCAACAAGGAGAAACGATGATGCAGTTGGATAATCGGGAAGCCCGATTGAATTTGATCTCACAGCGCAGCCAGTTTTTGCAGCTATTGTCAAGTCAACTGGCGGATTTACATGCTGATTTCCCAGAAAGTGGGGGAGGCTGGACTGCCTTTTCCGATTCGATGGATGTGGAGAATACGCTACCGATTTTGCCCCCTGCTGGGTCAGATCGTGAGCGCTTGTTTGTTGCGAATCGCGGATTGTTGAGCAGTTACCATGCCATTCGTTCTGCAGAAGAACGTCTGTCCAAGTATGCCATTCTTGCTCCGTTTGATGGGGTTGTTGCGGCTACGACAGTACAACCGGGAGGGCTCGTTCGCGCGGGTCAATTGGCCGGTTCTCTGATTGGGAAAAATGATTTTGAAGTCAAAACAGCTTTGCATGTGCGCTACCTGTCGACGGTGCAACGTGGTGATACGGTCTTGTATCAGGATGAAAATGGTCAGACCATCGGGGTAGCGAAAGTCCACCGGATTTCAGGCATGGTGGATCCATCGACTCAAACAGCTACGGTCTATTGCCGCTCGTTTTCAACCAATGCCAACCGCTCCAAACTCCGCGACGGCCAATTTGTGTCAGGGGTCATTCAAAGTGAAGTGATCGAGGATGTCATGGTCGTGCCCAACGCGTGGATCCAAACAGGGCAGCGCATCTTTGTCGTTCAGGACGACCGGCTAGTGGCCAAGTCTGTTGATGTGGTATTCAGTTCTCGAAGCGAGTCGATGATTCAGGGATTGGATGGGACTGATTGGCTTTTAGGTGAGGTTTTGACGACGGCTTTTGAGGGCATGCCCGTTGCACCACAAACTGGCGAATGATGCGCGGATTGATCCAATACTTTGTCCGTTACAACCTGACAGGCGATCTCTTAATGATTGCCATTTTAGCGGGTGGATTCATCGGCCTCACCAATACGAGATCCAATTTCTTCCCGGAAATCGATTCGAAAACCATTCAGGTTCAAGTGGTCTATCCGGGGGCTTCACCAGAGGAGGTAGAAGAAGGCATCATTGCCAAGATTGAGGAAAACCTGAAGGGTATTGCGGGCATTGATCAAGTGAAATCGGTTTGCAATGAGAATGCGGGAAACATAACCATTGCTGTCATTTCAGCAGATAGAACGGATGAAGTCCTCCAGAATGTCAAGAATGCGGTAGACCGTATTCCGAGTTTTCCTGTTGGGATGGAGCCTCCTATCGTATTCAAGCAAGATGCTGTAGGAGTTGCGATTTCTTTTGCGGTGGTCGGGGTGGATGACTTGAAGGTGTTGAAAGAAGAGGCGCGTCGTATTGAACAGGAATTGCGCAATGTGGAAGGCATTTCACGAGTCGTGCTGAGTGGTTTTCCGAACGAAGAAATTGAGATTCGCTTGCGGCAGGATCGCCTGAGCGAGATGAACCTCACCATTGCAGAAGTGGCCGCTGCAGTCCGGAATTCCAATTTGGAAACCACAGGAGGTCGCCTAAAACTCAGTGACGAGGAGATGATCATTCGCGGTCGATACCGGACGTATGAAGCTCAAGGTCTCGAGGACATAGCCATTCGGGCGGACCGGGATGGTCGTGTGGTGAGGCTCAGTGATGTCGCGGTCATCGAGGATCGATGGGCGGAAAACGACCCGTCGCGTAACTGGTTCAATGGGGAACCCGCTGCTGTGATCACCGTCAACAATCTCAATTCGGAATCCATTTTGGACATCGCTGAAGATGTGCGAACGTACATCGCGGCATACAATCGCCGAGGCGACTCCACCCGCTTGGAGGTCATTCGGGATTCGAGCACGGTACTGAATCAACGGATTGATTTGTTGGTCAACAACGGTGTCATCGGCTTCTTTTTGGTGCTCTTGTTCTTGGCGTTGTTCCTAAATGTTCGGGTCGCCTTTTGGGTGGCTTTGGCCATTCCGGTCTCCTTCATGGGCATGTTCTTGGTCGCAGCTCATTTGGGTGTGACCATCAACGTGATTTCCTTGTTTGGAATGATCTTGGT
>JAPKAW010000288.1 GCA_028825055.1 Flavobacteriales bacterium
GTCGCAGGAGAACCCAAAGGGATGCCGCGTGTCGTTGCCTGCCATTTCCAACACCGTGGAAAGGACCTACCTGCTTACCGATACAACCAAGGGGAGGGCATGGATTATTTCGACGAGCAAGGACAGAGTTTGCGCAAAGCCTTCTTGAAAGCTCCTGTTGAATTTAGCCGCATCTCAAGTGGCTACAACCTCAAGCGGTTTCATCCCGTCTTGAATCGCACCAAAGCCCACTACGGGACCGATTACGCGGCGCCCAAAGGCACGCCCATTGTGTCCGTCGGCGATGGGGTTGTCAGTAAATCTTCGTATACCAAAGGCAACGGGAAATACGTGAAGATTCGGCACAACAGCACGTACGAAACGCAATATCTCCACATGTCGAAACGTGCAGTTTCTGTTGGAGAAAGGGTGCGACAAGGTCAAGTGATCGGCTACGTGGGCTCAACGGGACTGGCGACAGGACCCC
Source organism: Flavobacteriales bacterium (assembly GCA_028825055.1). Lineage (GTDB taxonomy): Bacteria > Bacteroidota > Bacteroidia > Flavobacteriales_D > Sanyastnellaceae > UA16. The sequence goes on from JAPKAW010000288.1 coordinate 467, forward strand.
ACGTTTGTTTTCGTTTTTGGAAAAACGGAAAGCAAGTGGATCACTTGCGCGAGGAGTTCCCTCCATCAACTCCCATTAAGTCTAATGCGCTCGCCGATTTTGAACAGACCGTGGAGCAACTTCGCTTGGCCATTGACTCTCTGGATGTTGCACGTTAAAAGCATGACCACGCAACCATTTGTGCGTTTATCAGGTTTTTAAATCAACCGATTTGGTTGGAAGTGGCGCCGTGGATCTGAGTATTCTTCAAAACCTGCAAGAATTGTTGAGTTAACCAATCCACAATAGGGCGTCACTTTTTTACCCCCTCTCGGAGTTATCTCGCTTGAAAAGCGATGCCGTAATGCTTCATTTGTTGGACCATGGACAACAGTCCATTGGCGCGCGTTGGGCTCAAATGGGTGTCCAAACCGATGCGCTGAACGAACCACAGGTCAGCGCCAGCAATCACTTCTGGAGGTAAGTTGTTCAAAGCGCGAATGACCAAGGCCACCAGGCCTCTTGTGATGATGGCATCACTATCAGCTCCAAACAACAACGTTCCATCTGGAGATCTCTGCGCAGCAAGCCATACCCGAGATTGACAACCTCGGATGATGTTGTCATCGGTCCGCTCCGCCTCATCGAATGGCTTCAGCTCCTTGCCCAATTCGATCAAATATTCATACTTCTCCATCCAGTCTTCGAAGTAGGCGAATTCTTCAACGATTTCTTCTTGACGCTTTTGGAGTAATGGGGTGGAATCGGACATGCAGTAAAGTTAGCGAAGCATGCGCACTGCGCGTTCAACGCCCGCCGCCAATACATCGACTTCTTGCAAGGTGTTATACGCACCAAATGACGCCCGTACCGTTCCTGGAATGTCATAGAAGTCCATCAACGGTTGTGTGCAGTGGTGGCCCGTTCGCACCGCGATGCCCATGGGGTCCAGCAGTGTTCCAATGTCATATGGATGCACCCCGTCCACAACAAAACTCACAACTCCAGTTTTATCTTCTGATGTCCCAATGAAGCGAAGGCCTTCTACTTTTCCGAGCAACTGTCGGGCCTGTGCTCCCAATGTGTTTTCGTGGTCGCCAATGGCTTTGACTCCCACCCCACGCATCCAATCCAACGCCACGCCCAAACCGATGGCACCGCTAATGTGCGGAGTGCCCGCTTCAAACTTGTGCGGTAAGCCTGCGTAGGTCGTGCCCTTCTCAAAGCTGACCGTGTCGATCATTTCGCCACCACCACGCCAAGGTGGCATGGATTCCAACAGTTCCTTTTTACCATACAGCACACCAATCCCTGTAGGACCATAGGTTTTGTGCCCTGAGAACACGTAAAAGTCACTTGCAATGGCTTGAACATCCACGTCCATGTGGGGAACCGATTGGCAACCGTCCACTAGAACCTTCGCTCCAACCTCCTGTGCTTCCCGCGTCCACCGCTTAACATCATTGATCGTTCCGAGCGTATTGGACACGTGCAACAAAGCGACCAATTTCGGATTCATTTTCAGTTTTACCTGAAAGTCAGCTTCAATTAAGTCACCCGTCTCATGGATCTCAACAACCTCCAGCCTAGCGCCTCTTTCTTCTGCAAGCATCTGCCAGGGAACAATGTTGGCGTGATGCTCCATGCGCGTGACCACGATCACGTCACCGGCATTGATGTGCGTTCTCCCCCACGACTGTGCCACTAAGTTGATGGCATCTGTCGCTCCTGCGGTCCAAATTATTTCTTCTGTGAATGCCGCGTTGAGATGTCTCCGAACGGTTTCGCGCGCCTTTTCAAAAGCATCCGTAGCCTGCTGAGATAAGCTGTGCACTCCGCGGTGCACATTGGCATGCAAGTGCATCAGGTATTCCCGTTGTGCCTCAATAACTGCAACTGGTTTCTGCGCTGACGCAGCATGATCCAAATAAACAAGTGGACGTCCGTTCATTTCCCGACTCAAAATTGGAAACTGAGATCGGATGTGCGCGGGATTCAGCATGGCATTTCCTTAGTGGTAACTGGGGTCATCCCAGCGATTCCAGTTGTGCTTTTCGGCAAGGCGGTGTTGAACCTCCAACGCAACCTCCTCTACAGCAAACCCATCGAGGATATCCGCAATAAAGGCGTGCACTAACATGGATTTGGCTTCCGCCTCACCGATGCCCCGAGATTGCGCATAAAACAAAGCGTCGTCATCAAATTGGCCAATGGTACAGCCGTGGCTACATTTCACATCGTCCGCATAGATTTCCAATTCCGGCTTGGCATTCA
>JAPKAW010000031.1 GCA_028825055.1 Flavobacteriales bacterium
AAGCTGTTTTGGATGTTGCGGAGGTAAGTCGGCTTCAAATGAAGCAAGGCGACCGCCGCGTCAATCATGCGCGGATAGTCTCCTCTGCGCCCTTGCAAATCGACTAGTTGGTACTCCAGGTCGCGGGTCCCCATGGCTTGGGCCTTGACATATACCTCCAGTGCCAAATCGAGCTCATTTAATCCCAAAAAGGCATTGGCGAGCGAGAGGGCTTTATTTTTACCGGGTTCTAGGCGGTTCAGTGCTTCAGAAAAAGCAATTCGAGCATCTGATTCGCGATCGAAGTGCAGGTAAAGCTGTCCCAGTTCAACGTAAGCCGTAGCACGCGTGTTTTTGTTGCGCATACGACTTTTGACGAGTTTTTCGGCGCGTTCAAAATCATTGATCGCAAGCAACGACGCGTAATACATGTCGTAGACCTTTTTGGTCTTGTTCTTTTTCCAAAGTTGCTCGAGGTAGAGCTTGGCCTGCTCATACGAGCCTTCGTTGTAATAGAACTCCGCTAGTTCAAAATCCGATTGAGCCGCTGTTCCTAACGGAAGGGCCAATACCATGGCAAGCATCCAGGTCTTGTTCATGAATCTTCAGGAATGGACGTGTTATCTCCTTCAAGGATGTAGTGAGCGAGGCGCTCGCGTAAAACGATTTGTAGGCTATCATTATCGGCGCGGGCTCCTTGAGCCACTAAAATACCGCGCTGCGCCAAATCGATTGTTTCCTCTAGCGCTTCGATCAATTCGCGTGCGATGCGCGTTTCAATCGCAACTTGCTGCTCAATGTAGCTGGAGTCAATGGGTGTGCCCGAACCGTCCACCGTCGCGTTCTGAGCGATGGCTTCAGTCAGCAACTTGAGTTGCAATTGGGTTCGCTCGGTATTTTGAGTGAGGCGATTACGCCGGCTTTCATGATCCTTTAGGAGCCGTCTAGCTCGAGAAACTTCAGATACGATAGCTCCTTCAGTTTTGGTGATCTGAATGTGGCCATCGGACATGAGTAGCTCCAACTCTTGAAGATTCACACTGGCCCAACGAGCCGAGGCGAGAACGGTGTCTGCGGGCAAGGCCCGCAGTTGCTCGCAGGCCACCGATACCGATTCGTGGAGTTCATGGAGTTGATCAAGCGCTGCTTGACGCGGATGGGTTGACTGGCACCCCAAGAGAACAACGCCTAAGACACAAGCGATGGAACCGAGTACGCTAAAAAAGGAGGACTGAGTGGTCACGGCTTCATTCATGGGATGAAGATAACAACGACCGTCAGTCAATTCGTTCAAATCCACAATATCCCTGCAGAGCCTTTGGAATGCGGATGCCATTTTCGTCTTGATGATTCTCAAGCATGGCGGCAACAATACGCGGTAAAGCCAGCGCCGAGCCGTTTAACGTGTGTACGAGTTGTGTCTTGCCTTCGCTTCCCTTGAAGCGACATTTCAGGCGATTTGCTTGATATGTTTCGAAATTTGAAACGGAAGAGACCTCCAACCAGCGTTTTTGACCCGCAGAATACACTTCGAAATCATAGGTGATGGCGGACGTAAAGCCCATATCGCCGCCGCACAAGCGCAAAATACGATACGGCAATTCCAGGGCTTCGAGCAAGCCTTTGATGTGATCAACCATTGTGTCCAACGTGGCGTACGAGCGCTCAGGGTGATCGATTTGGACGATTTCCACTTTATCGAATTGGTGCAAACGGTTCAACCCGCGAACATCCTTTCCATAACTGCCTGCTTCACGTCGAAAACACGGCGAATAACCACAGATTTTGATGGGTAATTCCTGTTCCTTTACCAGGACATCCCGATAGATATTGGTCAAAGGCACCTCTCCGGTGGGGATGAGAAATAAATCATCTGCGACGGCATGGTACATCTGGCCTTCTTTGTCAGGCAATTGCCCCGTCCCAAATCCACTTTCAGCATTGATCATGAAGGGAGGAATGAACTCCTCGTATCCCGCTTGGTCTGCGTAGTCCAAAAACATTTGAATGAGACCCCTCTGAAGTTTGGCTCCTTTGCCACGATAGAAAGGAAATCCAGCACCAGTAACTTTGGAACCGAGTTCAAAATCAATCAGTTTGTATCGATCGGCCAATTCCCAGTGAGGTAAAGCCCCGTCGTGCAACGATGGAATGTCTCCTACACGAGCCGTCTCGACATTGTCTTCGGCGCTTTTCCCTGCAACGACATCGGAGTGGGGGGTGTTGGGAATGGTACAAAGCAAATCATGAATGGACGCTTCCAATTCGTGCATCCGATTCTTGAGGTCGCTTGACTGCCCTTTCAATTCGGCTGTCTTTTCTTTGACGGCTTCTGCAGCGTCTTTTTTTCCTTCGCGCATGAGACCGCCAATTTCTTTGCTCAGCGCATTGCTCCGGGCGAGCAAATCATCCAAAGAAGCCTGTGTCTGACGTCGGTCTGCATCCCACGCGAGAATACGATCGATGTCCGCCGAGGCGTCAACATGCCGTTTGCTCAGCGCTTGGATTACACGGTCTTTGTTTTCGCGAAGGGATTGTAGAGTCAGCATAGAGGGAACATTGCTTCGAAATAGGAACAAATGGAGTGACGCATCGACACCCCAAGTTGATGGGGTAAAAATACAGAACTCCCGAACCCTTTGCAGAGTCGGGAGTTAATATTTCAACCGTACAGGGCTCAGAATTCGAGCCCGCTGAGATTCCTTAGGCGTCGCCCATAGGCACCACCGATACAAATGATCGATTGTTGGCCTTTTTACGGAATTCAACGACACCATCTGTTAGAGCAAACAAGGTGTGATCCTTGCCAATTCCAACATTGGTTCCTGGGTGATGCTTGGTACCTCGCTGCCGCACAATAATGTTGCCAGCGATGCATCCTTGTCCACCATATATTTTTACGCCCAGTCGTTTCGACTCGGACTCCCGTCCGTTTTTCGAGCTACCTACACCTTTCTTGTGAGCCATGGTTCAGGGTTCTATTCAAGCGTCTTTCGAAGTAGACTTCGCGACCTTGATGTTCGTAATCTTAATTTCCGTCAATGAAGCACGGAAACCATTCAACTTTTGATATCCTTTCCTCCGCTTCTTTTTGAAGATGAGAACTTTGTCGCCTTTAAGGTGGCGTTCAACCTGAGCTGACACTTGCGCGCCGCTTATCGCTGGGGCGCCAACAGTTACCTTGCCGTTGTCGTCTACAAGAAGGACTTGGTCAAATGTGACCTTTTTGCCTTCTTCAACGTCCAAACGGTTTACGTAAACCTGTTGGTCTTTCTGTACCTTGAACTGGTGCCCTGCGATCTCTACGATTGCATACATGATGAAAGAATATTATTCCCAAAAGATGGGGTGCAAAGGTAGAGGAAAGAATGGAACTTTTCAACACCTAGGGTGCGGAATGTGCAACTCATGAGTTTTTGAATAAAACCAACGAGCAATCAGGGCTTATGCTCAGACGCTGCTGGCCCGTTTGAACTCTGCTTTGCTACCCGTCCAGCGCGGTGCGTAATCCAAACACCAATGAGGATGAGGGAGCCAGCAATGAGGTGGCTAGCGCGCAAAGACTCACCGTCCATCCATCCCCAAAATGTGGCAAAGACGGGGATAATGTAAGTAACGGAAGCGGCGAACACCGAATTGGTCCAAGCAATGACTTGGTTGAACAGAACCAAAGCGCCGGCTGTTCCGATGGCGGCAAGAGCGACGATTGCGAGTAAACCGCGCATTCCATCAGGATGTGTTGCAATAAGTGAAGGGATGTCTCCGGTTAGAAACCAAATGGCAGCGGGCATCGAGACCAACCCCAGAGAACACGATGCTATGACTGGTCCTTTGAGGGATTGCAGTTTCTCTCGGGTAATATTGACGCTGGTTCCGTAGCAAATAGTTGCAAGCACCAGCAGTGCCCCTGGTCCCCAAGCGGCCTCGAAGGATGCTTCAGGGTTCCAAATCAACCCGACGGTTCCGATCAGACCAAACCCCAATCCAATCAATTGGCCTCGATGGAAATGCACGCCAAATACGGCGATGGCAATGAGCAATGTCCAAAGAGGCGTCAAGGCATTGAGCATGCCAGCGACGGCGCTTGGAAGTTGAGTTTGGGCGACTGCGAAAAACAATGCGGGGAGGAAGCTCCCTACGACTCCCACAATCGCCACCCACTTCCATTGGTCGGAAGTGAGTTTTCGGAAATGCTTTAAGCCAATTGGCAATAGGGTAACCCCAGCAATGGCCATGCGCAAGGCAGCCAACTGTGTAGGAGGGAAAAGCGCGGAACCATCCTCAGCGAATAGCCCCATTTTCATGAGGATAAAGCTACTGCCCCACACAAAACCAAGAAGCAAAAGGATCAGTGGAGCGGCCCATCGATTTGGAGCGACACGCAAGGGCGAATTCATTGGGGAGTGGTTTACGGGCATTCGGGAGGTCTAAATTAGAATATGTTGTCTTCTCTAAGGTTCACGACACCTTATCTTTGTCAAATGTTCATTTTTAGGTTCATGATACAGACCAACCTTACGCGCATCAGCTTAAGCTGTTTGCTTTTGTTCGGATGCAGCCAGACTTGTGATTATGAGTTGACAGAAATCCACCAGGCTGGAACCGCAGTGAGAACGACAGCTCGTATTGATGTAACGGGTATGATGTGCGCCCAAGCGTGCGGAGGTAAAATCAAAAAAGAATTACTCGAGGTTCAAGGTGTGGCCAATGCTGTGATTGATTTTGAATTGGATCGAGACATGAACCATGCAGAAGTGGAGTTTGACCCCGCCCAAGTTCAATTAGACGAATTGGTTGCTGCGGTGACCGGAATTGCGGATGGCAAACTTTATGGTGTAGAAGCCGTTCAACTCACGCATTTTGCCAAAGCAGCAACCTTTCCTTGACCTGACCCCTCGATTGCTCCGACGGTTCGCAATCGCCACGCTTGTTTTGGCGTCTATGGTCGTGCTCGCAGGGAGCATTGTGCGCATGACAGGTTCAGGCATGGGATGTCCAGATTGGCCAAAATGTTTTGGATTGACCATCCCGCCATTATCCGTAGATGAAGTTACCTGGACCTTGGGTGTGGAATATGCCCCAGGCCGGATGTTGCTGTTGAATGACACCTTGTGGGTTGCACAAGAAACCGTCCTTGCTGAAAATTTTGAAAAGGAACAAATACGAGGTGTTTGGGAGCCATACACACGACATGACTATGCTGTTTTCAACCCCATGCACACATGGGTAGAATTCATCAACCGTCTAATTGGCGCGTTGACGGGAATTCCAGCGTTGTTGCTGGCGCTGGGGACCTTTCTTTTGGGTAGGAGGCGTAAAAATTGGCGGCCATTCTTGTGGTCTTTGGTCAATCTATTTCTTTTGGGATTGGTGGCGTGGATGGGGAAGAAGGTTGTCGATGGGAATTTGATTCCGTTTTCAATCACACTGCATATGTTGGGAGCTGTGGCCATTCTTTTGGTGCTGACAGCTGCGTGGATGTCTTTATCGAAACCGTGGACCGGGGGTAGGTTGAAGCGCCGTAATTGGTTGGTGTTAGCGGTCGTTTTGACAGCAATGCAATTGATTGGAGGCACACAGGTCCGTGAACAAGTGGATCTTCTTTCCCACGCCGGGGTGCTGCGTTTAGATTGGCTTGACGGACTTCCGGCTTGGTGGAAGTGGCACAGAACCGGTTCTTGGTTGATTCTAGCCGTGCAATTATTTTGGGCGTGGCCGAATCGAAAGATGGCTCCAGTAGTGCGTTGGTCGATGGCTTTTGTTCTCCTTCAAATGGGCACTGGAATTCTTTTCGTATTCGCCGATATGCCCGCATGGACTCAGCCTCTGCACTTGGCATTGGCCATGGGTCTTCTCGTGAGCAACGGGTGGTCGCTGATGCGTTTCAGCGGCGCGAGGAACTAGGAATCAAAGGCACGTTCCACGGCGAGCCACACTTCCCATTCTGAAGGCTCTGAAGCCACTTCAATGCGGCTACGGTCATCGCTAGCTTCTACTGCGGCCGCGGTCGACGCACCGAGGGTGACAATGCGCAAAGATTGGTTTTCACTGGCTGTATAGGCCTCCCACTGCGATGGACTGGTGATGACGGCAACGTCATGTTGGGGCAACGAGGCCGGTTGTAAAGTCGTGTGATAGGCGCACCAAGCGATGGTTCGATCTGGTTCGGTTAATTCAGCCCAACGGGACATCGAACGATCGCTGTGAGGCACAAACACGCGACTTTCATTCACTTTGAGAATGGCTGCAAAATCGAGATGTGTCTTTTCGGGGGAGCCGTTGCCGACCCAATGCGGTTGGTGACCGTTGGCAAGTGCTAAGGCCGCAGCGGTTCCTTTGCCTGCACAGGCGACTTTCCCTGGAAAGTCCGGGATCAAATGCTTTACTGCTTCAATAGCCGAAGGGGAATGGAGCCAAAGCCAATCTGTATTTTCAGGAGACACGGGCCACTGGACTTCCATGGCATTTATGTGAATCAGGGAGTGTCCGACGGTTTTTAATCCCGCGGCCTGAGCCAAGGACTCAAAAATCGGCCATTTGCCAGCGTCTTTCGAAAGAAAGACCGTTCCTTCAAGTGAATTCGTTAAGCGAGCCAGCGCATGGCCAGTGGTCTCTTCAATGGAAGCATGCATGTCAAGGCGAACTTCAGACAGCCTTGGGCCATCGGGCGTCTCGAGAAAGCACCGCAGGCGTTCTTGCATGACATGTGCCCCAAAAGGAAGCATGCACCCACCTTCAAGTTCGCGCAAAACGCTGCGTTCGCGTTCTATGTTATCGTGTGTTGCATCATCATTCAGGACGGAGCTGATCCAGGCCAAACGCGAATCGGTGTCACGCATTTGAATACCGAGCGCCCCTTGAGCAGGAGCTGGAACAAACTGACTTACTGGAAGCACATGAACGTACAGGTCGGACAAATCAAGCTCTAAGCGCTCAATACCGGCGCGCGCCAAAACAATAGCGTCGTAGGCTCCTGTTCGAAGTTTTTCGACTCGGGTAGGAACATTGCCCCTCAACGGAACAATGTCTAAATCCGGTTGGAGCGTTTGCAGTTGAGCGCGCCTGCGATGAGAGCTTGTTCCGACAATGGTTTGGCGCGCGATGCACAATGGCGTGCGGTCATCGCGTTTGGACCGGTGCATGATGAGGACATCTTCGACAGGTCCTCGGGCAGGAACGGCCGCTATGCACAGTCCTTCGGGGGAGGTCGTTTCGAGATCTTTGTGACTGTGCACGGCAATATCAATGCGATTTTCCAGTAAAGCTGATTCAATTTCTTTTGTGAAGAACCCTTTGCCTTCCATCTTGTCAAAAGCAACATTTTGAATGCGGTCGCCTTGGGTAGATATGATAATCAGCTCCACGGTTCCGCCGTGTTCTTCAATCTGTCTTTTCGTGAAATGGGCTTGCCACATCGCCAAGTCGCTTCCTCGTGTTCCGATGCGAAAATGAATCGGTTGAGAAGGCTGTGGATCGTTCAACGAATTGTCCATTAGGGGCTGGAAGGTCAGCTTACGATTGACGGAGTTGATCGAGAACCGCTTTGCGAGCCAGTTTCATTGGCACACCGACGTATTTCTTCTCCATGTATCCAACGATTCGTCCAATCAAGTCGCGGGTTTCATCATCCAATCGGGACAAGTCTTGCGCGAAAATCTCTCCCAAAGCGGTTTCACGAATGGCTGAAATTGACGCCGGCAACTCACGCATCGCTATTTCAACTTGGCGCTGTTGCAAGCGGCTTTGATAAGCGATAAGGGCCTCATGAATATGTTCTTCGCAGCTTGCGATGGCCGATTGTCGCACTGCGAGGTTCGCATCTATTTGAGTGGTCAAAATGGACAAGTCCACGACGTGTGTTTCAGGGCGCATCCGGAATGCAGAGTCGGTATCTGAAGGCAACCCAAGGTCTAGGATATGGAGTGACCCGGGCGGAATGACACGTGCTTCTTCGCCACCAAGAATAGGGACTGTGCTGCTCGTACAAATGACAATCGCACGAGGACCACGCTTCAAATGGTGTGGCAAAGCTTCGAGCGTATCCCATTTCCATTGGAATTTTGAGGCAAGCTGCTGAGCAGGCGATTCGGAACGATTCAGTATGGTCACATTGTGAAACCCAGACTCATTCATGAATCGCGCGACATTCCGGTTGGTTTGACCCGCACCAATCATCAAAATAGGAGCGTCTTTTTTAAGCCCCCATTCGGCCATACTCAACCAACCTAATGAATTGACGGAAACGGGTTTGGACCCGATGGCCGTATCCGTGAAAATACGTTTGGCCGTTTCGATGAGTAGGCGCCCGGTAATCCTTAAGTGGTCTCCGGCTATCCGAATCTCTGTACTGCAATCAAAAGCCTCTCGCAGTTGTGTGATGATTTCTCGCTCCCCCAACACCATGGATTCTAATCCACAGGCGACTCGTAGCAAATGGGTCATTGCCTCTTCTCCACGATAGCTTTTGACAGATGAGATGACTTGACCCAATTGTTGAGCATTCAAATGAAAGGCTTGAAGCAATCTGAACATCCGCCCTGTACAAAAGTACCTGGCATCAGAAAAAATAAATTCTACCCGATTGCACGTGGAGAGGTAAACCAATCCTTCCAATTCGAGTGCTGCTTTCCAATCGACTAATTGCGCTTGCTTGACGGCGGGGTCTAGATGCAATGCACCAATCAATTCCAGAGGAACTAATCGGAAGTCAATTGAGAGCACTTGAAGTGAAGCAGGCTTCATGTGACAAAGGTGCGTTGAAATGGCAGAGTAATGTGTCACTTCTCGGTCAATATTCGAATTTGAGGACACAAAAAAGGCCCACGAAGGGCCTTTTTAATTGCAGTTGATTGAATTCAACTACCGCACATCTCACAATCTTCACCGTTCTCAACGGAACAGGCCATTGCAGCTTGTTCTTCGTCGGTCATTTTAAGGACAGACTTTTGAGGTGTTTCAGGGACCTCAACGGTTTCAACAGGCGCGTCTTTATACTTCTTGTCCACTGTAAACTTAATCGCGTCAGTAGCCGCTTTAGTACGCAGATAGTACATGCCTGTTTTCAATCCTTTTTTCCAGGAATAGAAGTGCATGGAGGTCAACTTCGCTGTATTGACGTTTTCCATGAAGACGTTGAGCGATTGCGATTGGCAAATGAAGGCTCCTCGGTCTGCGGACATGTCGACAATGGCGCGCTGTGAGATCTCCCAAGCTGTACGATAAAGTGCTTTGAGGTTCTCAGGGATTTCCTTGATGTTTTGAATCGAACCGTTCGCTGCAATGATCCGGTTTTTCATGTCATCATCCCACAATCCCAACTTGGTCAAATCGCGCAACAGGTGCTTGTTGACGATGATGAACTCACCCGAGAGTACACGTCGTGTGTAGATATTGGATGTATAAGGCTCGAAGCACTCGTTGTTGCCAAGGATCTGTGCTGTTGAAGCCGTGGGCATTGGAGCGAGGAGAAGTGAATTACGTAGGCCATGCTCTTTGATTTCCTCCTTGAGGACATCCCACTCCCAACGATCCGTTGGTTTAACATCCCACATATCGAACTGAAGTCGTCCTTCGGAAGCAGGTGAACCTTGGAAGGTTTCGTAAGCGCCTTCTTCTTTGGCTAAATCTTTAGAAGCTGTGCAAGCGGCGTAATAGATCGTTTCAAAGATCTCCCGGTTCAAAGTGCGGGCTTCGTCTGAATCGAATGGAAAACGCATCAAGATGAAGGCATCAGCCAAACCCTGGACACCGATTCCGATTGGACGGTGTCGCATATTGGAGTTGCGCGCTTCTTGAATTGGGTAATAATTCCGATCGATGATTCGATTCAAGTTTTTCGTGACCTGGTAGGTGACTTCAAAGAGCTTGTCGTGATCAAAAGTACCGTTGTTGACATACTTAGGAAGCGCAACAGAGGCAAGGTTACACACGGCTACTTCATCAGGTGCCGTGTACTCGATAATTTCAGTGCATAGATTGGACGACTTGATCGTACCGAGATTTTGCTGGTTGGACTTGCTATTTGCAGCGTCCTTGTAAAGCATATATGGAGTTCCCGTTTCAATTTGGGATTCCAAGATCTTGAACCAGAGATCTTGCGCTTTGATGGTCTTTCGTCCTTTTCCAGAGGCTTCATATGAAGTGTAAAGCGCTTCAAATTCGGCGCTGTGCGTATCAGCCAAGCCTGGACATTCGTTTGGACACATCAAGGTCCAATCTCCATTTTCTTCGACGCGCTTCATGAACAAATCTGGAATCCACATGGCATAAAACAGGTCGCGTGCGCGTTGTTCTTCCTTTCCGTGGTTCTTTTTTAAGTCCAAGAAATCGAAAACATCGGCATGCCAAGGTTCCATATAAATCGCGAAGGAACCCTTGCGCTTGCCTCCTCCCTGATCGACATAGCGGGCGGTGTCATTGAAGACACGCAACATGGGCACGATGCCATTGGACGTGCCGTTGGTGCCTTTGATGTAAGAGCCAGTGGCACGAACATTGTGGATGGCCAAACCGATACCCCCAGCATTTTGAGAAATCTTAGCGCACTGCTGCAGGGTGTCATAAATACCGCTGATACTATCTTCTTTCATGGTCAAAAGAAAGCAGCTGGACATTTGTGGCTTCGGAGTACCGGCGTTGAACAAAGTCGGAGTAGCGTGGGTAAACCATCCTTCACTCATCAGGTTGTATGTGGCGACGGCGGCCTCGAGGTCTTCTTTGTGAATACCAATTGAGACCCGCATGAGCATGTGTTGTGGTCGTTCAACGATTTCACCGTTGATTTTCAAGAGGTAGCTGCGCTCAAGCGTCTTGAATCCGAAGTAATCGTAATTGAAATCACGATCGTAGATAATCTGAGAGTCGAGATATTCAGCATTTTCACGGATGATGTCAATGACATCTGTAGCGACAAGGGAAGCCACCTCTCCAGTGATTGGATCTAAATATGTGTGCAGATCCTCCATGGTCTCAGCAAAAGACTTTTTGGTAGCCTTGTGCAAGTTGGATACAGCAATTCGACTGGCGAGACTAGCGTAATCGGGGTGAGTCACAGCATTTGTTGCGGCAACCTCAGCGGCAAGATTGTCCAATTCGGTGGTGGTGACACCGTCGTAAACTCCCTCAATTACGCGCATGGCCACCCGGACAGGGTCAACTGCTTTGTGCAATTCGTAGCACAGCTTTTTGATACGGGCTGTAATCTTGTCGAACTGTACAAGCTCTTTGCGGCCGTCTCTTTTTATGACATACATGGGCTGGAAAAATCGTGTGATGGGTGTGGGTAAAGAGAGATGAGGGCGGAATCAGAAATCTGCGTCCAAACTGAAAGACTTAGAGCCTTCGTCTGACGTGTTGAGGACTCCGGCTTTTTGGTATTCACCAACACGTTTTTCAAAAAAGTTTGTTTTGCCTTGGAGTGAAATCATCTCCATGAAGTCGAATGGGTTGGTCACATTGTACTCCTTTTCGGTGCCCAATTCCACCAACAAGCGGTCAGCAACGAATTCGATGTACTGAGACATCAAGTCTGAATTCATGCCAATGAGACGCACTGGAAGGGACTCGCAGATGAATTCTTTTTCGATGTTTACCGCATCAATGATGATTTTGCGCAGTGTCTTGACCGGAAGCTTGTTGACGATGTGTTCGTTGTATAGCAAGCAAGCGAAATCGCAATGCATGCCTTCGTCACGGGAGATGAGCTCATTGGAAAAACTCAGGCCTGGCATAAGACCTCGCTTCTTCAACCAAAATATTGAGCAGAAACTTCCGCTAAAGAAAATCCCTTCAACAGCAGCGAAAGCGACAATGCGTTCTGCGAACGAACCGTTGTCAATCCAATCGAGGGCCCATTCTGCTTTTTTCTTGACGCAATCCATTGTGTCAATGGCGTTGAAAAGCTGGCCTTTTTCATCATCGTCTTTGATATAGGTATCAATGAGAAGAGAGTACGTTTCAGAATGGATGTTCTCCATCATAATCTGAAAGCCATAGAAAAACTTGGCCTCTGTGTATTGTACTTCCGAAAGGAAATTCTCAGCGAGATTTTCATTCACGATGCCGTCGGATGCAGCGAAAAAGGCAAGGATGTGTTTGACAAAATAGCGCTCGTCATCATTGAGCTTGTCATTCCAATCAACAAGGTCAGCTGCAAGGTCGATTTCTTCAGCCGTCCAAAAGCTAGCTTCTGACTTTTTATAAAAACTCCAAATGTCATCGTGTTGTATTGGGAACAACACAAATCGATTGGGATTATCCTCAAGAATAGGCTCTATGACAACGGTGTTTTGAGGCAATACCTCATCAATGGTTGTTTGTTCTGAAATTTTAGTAGACGTTTCGCTCATGTTAGCGTTTAGATAAGAGTGCGTCAGAAGACGCGAGTGAACAAAAATGCTGGAATAGCGTCTCAAAAGCACCCTGTAGGGGTTGTCACGCGATCCCCTTAGTCAATGGGTGCAGTTTTTAGAGGGTCAAAAGCTAGCTCCTTGGAGGCCAAGGAAGACCATAATTGCCTCGTTTTGGAAGCAGCACATTCGATTTAGTAAGGGGACAAGGTGAGCTTCGAGAAGCAGAGTCGTCCAACAGTTCCCCAAAGAAATCTAAGTAAGACGTTAACGCCAAAACAAAAGAATTCACAATGGAGGTGAGTTGTTAACAGGTGCCATCGCGGGTTTGATATAACTTAAACGGAATCAATATTTTAGGGGGTATTTTTAATGCGTTGGGGAAAACTGATTGGCCCAAAGAGGTGGTTTTTCTGGCATGATTTTGTATGCACGGTATCTAGGAAAAATGAGATTAGGCGACTCCTATTGGACCTTAGCGCATTCGATCACAAATTGTGCGCTGTCAGACTTGATTGAGTCCTTACTTTTGCGTTATGCTGAAACAGCTTTTGAAGAAATTAATCGGTGATAAGGCCGAAGGAGATATGAAAGACATCCGTCCGGTTGTCGATGCAGTGCACG
>JAPKAW010000032.1 GCA_028825055.1 Flavobacteriales bacterium
CCGCTCGAATATCCATCTCGACAGCAGTAACTGAAGAACATCCACGGCTTGCAAATTCCAAGCTAACCATGCCCGTCCCTGAGAACAAATCCAGTACATCTGCCCCTTCGATATCCAATCGAGAACGCAATAGATTGAAGAGACTTTCACGGCCAAAATCGGTCGTTGGACGTCCTTTGAACCCCTTCACTAACCGTGGCCTCCGGCCTTTAAAAGAACCTCCTGTTACGCGCATGTGACCAGTTGTGAATGCAACGCCCAGCGTTGCGTTTTTATACCTGAAACGTTGATGTCCAACTCAACGATTTCAACGTGATTGAAAAACCGTTCAAAAGCAAGGGTCCAAGCGTCTCCAAGCTCCACTTCTCCGCTAAGCACTATTTTAGAATCCGAATTTGCCGGTTCCAATCCATCCCGGTGCATGGCGTTGACAATGTGATACAACAGGCCCTCTCCTTCCAGATCTTCTGTGACCATGGCCCAGACTAGCCGTCCTTGATCAAGGCGTGCCAACAACGCACGATGGACTCCGATATCAACAGCAATTAAAGGTCCTGCCGCGTTGCGCGAGTCGGCTCCAATCTTTTCAATCCAGCGTAAGGTGCTGCTTTCAAATCGAGCATGGGGCCAAAGACCTTGCACGGTGAATTTCAAAGCACTTGACTCCCATCGTTCCATGACGGCCAGCTCATCACCAAAGGCGTCTGAATGAAAGTACTGATTCTCTTGGGTGCTTAATTGGGCCCCTAGATGCAGGGACATAAGCTGTTCTTCGTGCCCCTTGGATACCGATGAAGGAGCCAACGTGAAAAATGCATGACGGTGATGGAACACGACCATTTCATCACCCAATCCTTTGCTTTTTAATTGCGAACAAGCCTCCTCGAAAGATGCCCCGTCCAGAGCTACCTCTTCGCCCATTTCATCAATGGTTCCGGCCTGACCGCTTGCCCATTGCAACGAGCGACCATCCCAACCCAACAACAAGAATGTACGATACCGGCTCACATCAGTTTCGCCAGTTGCCATCTGTATGCGCCTCGTTCAATGAACCGAAACGCAACGTATCCTTCTTCACTTTTTCACGACCAAAAGGCGAAGGGTCTTTTACCAAAATGGTTGACTGCAAGACACCGCCAACTTCAATCGAGTCTGTTTCCAGCATAAAACGTTCACCGCTCAGAGGATTGAACCAAAGGCTATCCACAGCCACCTTGGGCAAACGCTTGCTCTTTCTGACTTCTGCCTTGAAGTTCTCTTCATAGAAGGTCGTAAAGATCACATCGCGGACCTTATAAGGAAGGAGGTCATCGGATATCTGATCGATCAGTTCGTCTTCCGTCAGTTCCATCTCTGCTGCAATCGCAGTCAAGTCCTCTCGCATCAGAATGAATCCCAACTCCGCGCTCTTGCCTTCAGGCAATGTATCATGGAATGAGCCCATGTTGAAGCTCACCGGGATGACCGGCTCGAACAAAAACAGTTTCAAGCTATCGAAGTCATTGCAAAATGTCCCATGAACATTTTGATATGCTTCTTGCGCGTCACGGATATCCTTCAAGGATTGGATGGTTTGTGCATCGACCCGTGTTTTCAATTCGCGGAACTCAATTTCTTCATCCACACTGTAGAACACTTCGTAGCCCAACCACAATGAGACGACCGTACCAAGACTCATTAAAATTCGATAATGCTGCCCGTTCATTTTTTCCAACACCCAAGGTGTCGCCAAGCCTGCAACAACAATCAATGCCAATGCAGCGATCAACATCGCTCCGGGTTGACTTTCTAATTCGTCGCCACTCAAGTATTTAATTAAAAATCCCATTCCTGCAAAAAAGAGGAGAATAGAGATTACGTACTTGTTGATTTCACTGAAGAATTTTTCCATTGGAACCGATTGGATATTCGAATTGCATGAATTGCCGCCTGCGAATCTACGACACGAATTCAGGACGTCAAACGCATCCGTCCATCGAAGAACATCCAGTCTGCTCACAAACTCCACTTCGACATCCACGGTGTACCTTCGTCATGAGCTCAAAATTATGCCCCCAAACGCCGACTCTTCTTCCGCTATTGAACAATTCGAAGACCGGTTGGCGGGGCATTTCCCTCATGAACCTACGCCTGGACAAGGCCGCTTGATTCATGCTTTTTCGAGGTTTTTATTCAGCCCCCAACCCCGCTGTACTTTAATTGTTCGCGGGTATGCCGGAACAGGAAAAACAACAAGTATCGGCGCATTCGTTCGTGCTTTGAGTGAATTGGGCGCCCCGACCGAATTGCTGGCTCCAACAGGACGTGCGGCCAAGGTCATGCAAACGTATGCCGGCAGACCCGCCTCCACCATCCATCGAGAAATCTATCGGAGTGTCCGGAGTAAAGATGGCTCGACAGCATACGGCCTCGCTCCCAACCTAAAAGAACGTGCAATCTTCATTGTTGACGAAGCCTCCATGATTGGCGAGTCAGGAGGCGCTTCCGACAAAGGGAATTTCCAATACCGCAGCCTGTTAGACGATCTGATGGAGTATGTCTTCAATGGCGAAGATTGCCGTTTGGTATTGGTTGGAGACGATGCGCAGTTGCCTCCAGTCGGCCATCCAGAGAGCCCCGCATTGAATGAGGATCGTTTGCGACGCGATTTTAACCTGACCGTAGCAACGATTCGTTTGACCGATGTCGTTCGCCAAGAATTGGACAGTGGTATTCTGTTCAACGCGCATGAATTGCGGCTCCAAATTGATGCCAAGACAGAAGGGTTTCCTCAAATGAGTTTGGGTTCCTTTAGTGACATTCAACGATTGGAAGGCCTCGAATTGCAAGAGAAAATTGAAGATTTGCATGGCCAATACGGCGAAGACCAAGTCGTCATCATTACCCGTTCAAACAAACGAGCCAATCAATTCAACCAGCAAATTAGAAGCCGGATCCTCTGGCGAGAAGACTCTCTGGAAGCCGGCGATCGCTTGATGGTTGTCAAGAACAATTACTATTGGCTAGCTTCACAAGAAGGCCATCACACCACGCTCATTGCCAACGGTGACACCATGATCGTCCAAAAGGTTCTAAAACGATTTGAGCGGTACGGAGCTCCGTTTGCGGAGGCCGAAGTCCGCCTCATTGACTCTCCCGATTTACCGGCCTTTGAGGCCTGTCTTCACCTCAGTGCTTTGCACACAGACAGCCCTTCCATTCCTCCTGCTGAGATGCAGGCCCTCTATGAAGCCGTTGCGGAAGATTACATCCATTTGGGCTCCAAACCGGCTATCCACAAGGCCATCACCAGGGACCCTTGTTACCAAGCACTTCAAGTCAAGTTTGCCTGGGCCCTGACCTGCCACAAAGCGCAAGGAGGACAATGGCCCGCCGTTATCGTTGACCAAGGGTACTTGAAAGACGACATGATCCAGGTTGAACTACTTCGTTGGTTCTACACAGCCTTTACACGATCTCAAGAAAAACTGTACCTGCTCAACTTTTCTGACTCTTTCTTTTCTGACATCAAGGAATAATGGACAAAAAAAAACCGCTCCCAATGGAAACGGTTTTTGTTCGCTCTCCAAAAGGAGGAATCAGGCCAGTTCGCGTTGGCTAAAATAAAAACTACCTTCCATTGCAGCATTGTCGTCGCTGTCAGAACCGTGTACCGCATTTGCTGCGATACTCTCAGCAAAGTCAGCCCGAATGGTTCCTGGTTTTGCTTCAGCAGGATTGGTTGCTCCAATCAATTCACGAAAGTCCGGTACCGCATTGTCTTTTTCCAAAATAGCAGCAACGATCGGACCGCTCGACATGTATTCAGTCAACTCACCATAAAAAGGGCGTTCCGCGTGTACTGAATAAAAAGCCTGTGCATCAGCTAAAGATAGCTGCGTCCACTTCATCGCTTTGATAGAAAAGCCGGCGTCTATAATTCGATCGATGATTTTTCCGGTATGACCCGCGCCTGTGGCATCGGGCTTAATCATTGTGAAAGTACGGTTGGTTGCCATGGCAATCTTTTTTGTTTTTGGAGTGCAAAAATACGCCTCAATTCTTTACTTACAACTCGGTCAATCCGCCATGCTGATTTTGCAAAGGACACATAAGAACCAAGGCCTACCAGCATTATTCAATCTAAACTGAGCCCTAGGGCTTTGAGGCAGACTCTCGAAGTTGTCCAAACCTCTGGAGAGGTTATTCTATCGGAGCAGGGCGCTGCGCAAGCATTACCTTTGCCCCATGGAATTGAAAACACCACAGAGTTCAGCTGAGGCGATCGCATTAGAAAACGAACATGGCGCACATAACTATCATCCCCTCCCTGTTGTTTTAACGAGGGGAAAGGGTGTGAATGTATGGGATGTCGAAGGAAAAAAATACTTCGATTTTTTAAGTGCGTACAGTGCTGTAAATCAAGGACACTGTCACCCCAAAATAATAAATGCTCTAAAGCAACAAGCTGAAAAGCTAACTCTAACCTCCCGCGCATTCCACAATGATATACTTGGTGCTTACGAAAAGTATGTGACGGAGTTATTCGGCTACGACAAGATACTCCCGATGAACACAGGGGTCGAAGGTGGAGAAACAGCAAATAAATTAGCCCGAAAATGGGGGTATTTGAAGAAAGGCATTCCTCGAAATCAAGCGCGAATAATCTTCGCCAATGGAAATTTTTGGGGACGTACTTTGGCGGCTATTTCCAGTTCAGATGATCCCGCCTCTTTTGAAGGATTTGGCCCTTACATGCCGGGCTACAGCCTGATACCGTACAATGACTTGGCCGCTCTAGAAGCGGAGCTAAAAGACCCAAATGTTTGTGCCTTTATGGTGGAACCAATTCAAGGGGAAGCCGGTGTAGTGGTTCCGGACGAGGGCTACTTAGCAGGGGTCCGAAGCCTGTGTACGAAATACAATGTCCTCTTCATAGCAGATGAAGTGCAAACGGGCATAGGTCGAACGGGGAAAATGCTCGCAACGGACTATGAAGACGCAAAGCCTGATATCCTAGTTTTGGGGAAAGCGCTATCAGGAGGAGTTTTTCCCGTCTCTGCAGCTTTGGCGAATAACGAAATCATGATGTGCATTAAGCCAGGTGAACACGGCAGCACATTCGGAGGGAATCCTCTTGCTTGCCAAGTCGCTATGGCTGCATTGCAAGTCGTTGTAGACGAAGACTTAGCGGAAAATGCCATGCGCCTCGGAGAGAAGTTCAGAGATGGAATTACTGCGCTGATCAAAGAAAGCGATTTGATAAGCTCTGTCCGCGGGAAAGGACTCCTGAACGCCATGATTATAAATGACACGGAGGACAGCTCCACAGCTTGGGATTTGTGCGTGGCATTAAAAGAAAATGGTCTTTTGGCCAAGCCGACCCACGGCAACATCATTCGTTTTGCTCCGCCACTTGTCATCACAGAGGAAGAGCTGGATAGGTGCATCGCA
The DNA here is from genome assembly GCA_028825055.1 of Flavobacteriales bacterium. Classification (GTDB taxonomy): domain Bacteria; phylum Bacteroidota; class Bacteroidia; order Flavobacteriales_D; family Sanyastnellaceae; genus UA16. Next base: position 5,434 of record JAPKAW010000032.1, read on the forward strand.
ATCATTCGCTCCACGGCATTAAACTTCAAAAAATGACGGTGGAGCCTTTACGGCTATAATGGGTGCCTTTCAGAGCCAACCGTGGCTCATCATCCACTCGTCATTGTAAACCTTTCCCACATAGCGAGATCCGTGATCATGAAAGAGACAAACGACCACATCTGTCGGTTTTAAGCGATCTTTCAGTTGGCGAAGTCCTTGGAATGTGCTGCCGCAACTGTAACCGAGAAACAGACCTTCATTACGAGCTAACTCACGGGCAGCCAACGCGCCGTCCTTATCCGTGACTTTTTCAAAGTGATCGATGGTATCGAAATTCACATTCTCGGGCAAGATGTCTTCTCCAACACCCTCTGTGATGTAAGGGTAGATTTCCTTCTCATCAAACTCGCCAGTCTCGTGATATTTCTTGAGGACACTCCCGTAAGAGTCGATCCCCCAAATCTGGACATCGGGATTCATCTCTTTCAAATACTTCCCAGTACCGCTAATGGTACCCCCTGTTCCCACGCCAACAACAAAATGGGTAATGCGACCTTCTGTTTGTTCCCAGATTTCTGGTCCCGTCGACGCATAGTGCGCTTCTTGGTTCGAGAGATTATCGTATTGATTGCACCAAAAGCTATTCTCAATTTCTTCGGAACATCGCTTTGCAATGCTGTAATAGCTATCGGGATGATCTGCCTCCACATCCGTGGGACACACATGAACCTCCGCCCCCATTGCCCTTAAGATGTCGACCTTTTCTTTGGACTGTTTGTCACTCATGGTGCAAATCAAGCTGTATCCTTTCACAGCGCAAGCCAATGCGAGCCCCATGCCCGTATTGCCACTGGTGCATTCGATGATCGTACCTCCTGGCAACAAAAGGCCTTTCTTTTCAGCATCTTCGACCATGCGCAACGCCATCCGATCTTTAATGCTGTGACCCGGATTGAAATATTCAACTTTAGCCAACACCTCACAGGGAAATTCCGCAGCGACGCGATTCAATCGGATCATCGGCGTATTGCCAATGGTCGATAAAATGTTTGAATGAATTTTTGAGTTACTCATCATAGGGTCCAAAGGTAGCATCCAGACGGCATCTTGAAGAAGCCGAAAATGAAAAGCATGCCAACAGATTCCAATTTAATCGAATCGATCCCAGAAAGGCTCAATTCTTTAACTTCAACGCTGCAGCTGGCAAGATTCTCATAGAAGCCCAAGCCGGCAAGAACATCGAAGCCGCGCAAATCACAAACGCAAGCAGTTCAATTCCGATAATGTAGGCGACGTCAATGCGAATAGGCACTACATCCACGTAATACGCTTTGGGATCCAACTGAATCAATCCCGTTTCTTGCTGAACAATGACCAGAGCGAAGCCGATTAAATTACCGATTAGGAAACCCCTTCCAATGATCCGAACAGCTTGCCAAAAAAACATCCTAAGAACTTGACCATCCGTCATTCCGAGCGCCTTTAACATGCCCACCATGGCGCGTCTTTCCAAAATAATAATTAGCAAAGCAGAGGTCATATTGATTACAGAAATCAAAACCATCAACCCAATGATGATTTCAACATTCAAGTCCAACATGCCGAGCCATGTGAACATCTCTGGAGCCTGTTCTAACACCGTTTCTGTCCCCCAACCTAAAGGAAGTACGGCATAAATGGACTCATCCGCCGCATTCAAATCGGAATCGTCGTTTAGAAAAACTTCATAGCCGCTGGCATAATAACGCCAAGCACCCCCTGCGGGGACAGCTTCCCATCCGCCATCTCCTGGGCGAATCCATACGGTGTCAGCAGTGAATGAATGGTCAGCCGATCTCGGAGAAACAACCAGCTCTATAGACTCAAACCCCACCACATCGTTTAAATCGTGGGGTCCTGACCCGCGCCAAGGTAACGGCACCTGTTCAGCCGCAGAGTTGACAGCTGTCCAATCGAATCGAACTGGATTGGACGCTCCAAAAACCAAGGCTTCTGCGTGTAAATCGGGGGTTATTTTCACTTGAGCTTCCAACCCCCAGCCAGCTATTTGCTGAATAATTCCCTGAGGGATAAAAACAAATGACTCATCGTATTCCAGTAATCCCGTTTCGTAAACCCCTCCTACGATCAGAGATTTTGGCCGCATTCTCGTTGGCCCTCCAATTAAATACACCGTCACACGGTCACCCAACTCTATGTCCAATTGATTCAGCAACACCAGAGAAAGAACCAACGAGTCACTTGACGTCAATGTGGGCAATCGACCCGACTTCATTGAATGCCGCAACATGTCTTGGTACGTATCGGGGCCAACTCCTTTGATCAGAACCCCTTCTAAGGTTTCTGAAGACTGCACCAATCCGGGTAACGTGTAAAAAGGATGAATGGATTTCACCTCATCCATTGAAGCCACGCGTTGCTCAACTTCTGAATTGAGGATGACATGCTGATTTTGTAAATCCTGGGACAAAATTTGAATGTCGGATCCAAAACCCACGACTAAATCACGCACTTCTGATTGGAAACCATGAACAATAGCAGACGCGGCAATAATGAGGGCAATCCCCAAAGCCACTCCAGCCGTAGCAATTTGAACCACGGGGCGGGACCACGAAGCGGTTGCCTTCGACCCGGAAAGCCTCGCTGCCAATCGACGAGGCAAAAAAGAAGTTCGTCCTGTGGTTTTATTCTTCATCCAGCTTCCAGTTCTCTGGCAGCAAATTACGTTGCTACCTTCGTCAGATGATTCGTTTCCTTGGAATATCCTTCTACTTGCTCACATTCATTCACATTGGCTTCGCCCAAAATGAGTGGAGTAACCCGAAGACAGTGGCTTGGGAAATAGATTCTCTTCATGGTGTCATGCATGTAAAAAAGCGCACCAATCCGCCCAGAGCCGTTCGGCTCGGTAACGAAAACATCCAAGCCATTTATGAAGCCTGCGGGAGAGCTCCGCTTGCCGTGATTGCCAATCACACCTCTAGAGTTCCTGAAAACCAAGGCCGAAATGCCCCTCATCTCGTGGACACCTTGCTCTCCTTGGGCATGGACATTCGGAAGGTTTTCGCCCCGGAACACGGCTTTCGCGGAGATGCTCACAATGGCGCGCACATCGAAGATGAACGCGATGCAACAACGGGTTTGGCCTTAATCAGTTTGCACGGAAAATTGCGAAAACCTACTCCGGAAATGCTAGCTGATGTCCGGATGCTGCTATTTGATATCCAAGATGTTGGCGCACGATTTTACACCTATTTGAGCACTCTTTTTTTGGCTATGGAAGCGGCAGCAGAGACCGGGACTGTCCTGGTCGTTTTAGACCGTCCCAATCCCCATGGACACCAATTGGCAGGCCCGGTAATGGAACCCCAATGGACTTCTTTCGTCGGTCAAATACCAATCCCCATTTTGCATGGAATGACAGTGGGTGAAATGGCTCAAATGATCAACGGAGAAGGGTGGCTTGCCAATGGGGTAACGTGCGACTTAATCGTCATTCCCTGTGAAGGCTACGCTCATAGTGATCGGTGGTTTCCAAGCATCGCTCCCAGCCCCAATTTGCCGTCAGATGAGTCGATAGCGCTTTACCCTTCTTTGTGTTTGTTCGAAGCAACAGAAGCTAGCATTGGAAGGGGAACCCAACATCCATTTGAGTGCGTTGGATTCCCCGGCATGACATCGGGCTCATTTTCTTTTACTCCTGAGCCCATCGCAGAGGCTGCTCCCTACCCTAAACACGAAGGTGTGCTCTGTACCGGTCAAAGTTTTAAAGAATTAGGCCAGCATTGGATTGAGGCGTCGCATGGGTTTGACTTGAGCTTGGTGGCCAACTATGCTAGGATGTGGAGTGAAGTTTATCCCGACCAGCCGTTTGTTCGGGCTCCCTCTTCGTTTGGGCGTTTGTCAGGATCCGATAATCTCGTTGAGGCGTTCAATCGTATGAACAAAACGGTTATTGCTCTTCCAGATTGGACTTCAGAACTTATTTTATTTCACACGAAACAAACCCCTTACTGGATCTATCCATTGCAACGATAGGAACCGCATTCGTATCCTTGCCCGTATCTTGCACCCTCACCATTGAAAAATGTACCTAATGAATCGATTCAACTCATCTGCTTTAGCACTTCTCGCTTTGATTTTGTTGACCTGGACTACAGGGTGCTACGAGGCCCCAGAGTTTACTAATCCGACTTACGACTGCGCATGCGGCACCGTCGAATTCAACGGTGGTCAATATCCACTGAAAATGGCAGAGGCGATCATTCCCGATTCCACTGATCAGTTGTCGCGAACGTACCATATTGTGGCTGATTTGCGCACCCCCGAAGAAGTTGATGCACATGCGGAAGCCCACGACCTCACCTTTTATATGTCTTTCGAGTCTTTAGATGACGTGGTGTATTACATCCAACAGGATTCTGTCACTCACCTGGTCCAAGAAATCAACCACGGTGACGATCAATTTCCTGTGAGGGATTACATCTGCACAGAAGGCTCCATCTTAATCGATCCTGCCTATGCTGGAGGAACCGAGACGGTCTCCTTTGACGTAGCTGTTCGTGAGCAAGTCAATGGAGGTTTGGTTGGTTTTCCAACTTCATTTTCCGGAAATTTCAGCGCCATCATTGAATGACAATTCGGCAATCCGAGCACGAATTCACTTTGCTTGACGGCCGTTGTGGAAATTTCTTGAAACGAAAAAGCGGCCCTTAGAGGCCGCTTTTTAATTCATCAAAAACCAAAGGTGTTTAAGCCCGTTGCTCTCTTTTAATCAAATTCAACGCAGAACCCGCGCGGAACCAATCAATTTGTTGCGCGTTGTAAGTGTGCTTCGTTGAAATGGTATCTGTTGTTCCATCCGCGTGCTCCAAGCGAATGGTCAAAGGTTTTCCCGGAGCAAATTCTGCTAAGTCTACAAAGTGAAAACGATCATCCTCTTGAATTAAATCGTAGTCCGATTCATTCACAAAGGTAATTCCTAGCATCCCTTGCTTCTTGAGGTTCGTCTCATGAATACGTGCAAAGGACTTCACCAATACAGCGATTACTCCTAAGAACCTCGGCTGCATCGCCGCATGCTCGCGAGAGCTTCCTTCACCATAATTCGAGTCCCCTACTACTACCGTTGGAATGCCTGCTGCTTTGTATTCTCGCTGAACAGCAGGAACTTCTCCGTAAGTACCCGTCAACTGATTCTTCACCGAGTTGGTTTTACCGTTGAACGCATTGATTGCTCCAGTCAATGTGTTGTTCGAAATGTTGTCGAGGTGTCCACGGTAACGCAACCATGGTCCTGCCATGGAAATGTGATCCGTTGTACATTTTCCGTCAGCCTTAATCAATAGCCGCGCACCTTCAATATTTTCACCATTCCATTGAGTAAAGGGAGTCAACAATTGAAGACGCTCTGATGTTGGATTTACTACAACATCAATTCCACTGCCATCTTCTGCTGGAGCCAGATAACCGGCATCTTCTACGGCAAATCCCTTTGACGGAAGCTCGTCTCCTTTCGGCTCTTCCAGCATAACCTCAGTCCCATCAGGGAGCTTCAACGCATCTTTTAACGGATTGAATGTCAAATCACCAGCAATGGCCATCGCAGTTACCAATTCAGGAGAACCTACAAACGCATGTGTATTGGGGTTCCCATCCGCTCGCTTGGAAAAGTTCCGATTGAACGAATGCACGATGGAGTTTTTCTCTTTTTTCTCTGCGCCTTCACGGGCCCATTGTCCAATGCAAGGCCCGCAGGCATTGGCAAAAACACTCCCTCCCATGGCCTCAAATGTTGAAATAAAGCCATCGCGTTCAATTGTATAACGTACCTGCTCCGAACCCGGAGTAATCGTCAACGTAGCCTTTGCTTCAATCCCCTGTTCTACAGCCTGCCGAGCAATACTAGCTGATCGACTGATGTCTTCGTAGCTCGAATTCGTGCACGAACCGATCAATCCGTATTCAATTTTTGTGGGCCAACCATTGGCCGCTGCAGCTTCCTTCATTTGACTGATCGGAGTTGCCAAATCTGGGGTGAATGGCCCGTTGATGTGCGGTTCCAATTCATCAAGATTAATTTCAATGACCTGATCAAAATACGCCTCAGGGTTTGCGTACACTTCGGGGTCTCCGGTGAGGTGCTCCTGGATGCCATTGGCCAAATCCGCGACATCTGCGCGTCCTGTTGAACGCAAGTAACGTTCCATGCTCTCGTCGTATCCGAAGGTCGATGTTGTTGCCCCAATTTCTGCCCCCATGTTACTGATGGTACCTTTTCCGGTGCAGCTCAATGACTTCGCTCCATCTCCAAAGTACTCCACGATGCATCCGGTTCCGCCTTTAACAGTCAAAATTCCGGCAACCTTTAAGATGACATCTTTTGCTGACGCCCATCCACTTAATGTGCCAGTCAGCTTGATTCCTATCAACTTCGGGAACTTCAATTCCCATGCCATTCCAGCCATCACATCAACGGCATCTGCACCTCCAACACCCACGGCAACCATGCCCAAGCCTCCGGCATTGACCGTGTGGGAGTCTGTCCCAATCATCATCCCTCCTGGGAAGGCGTAATTCTCGAGAACAACCTGGTGAATGATTCCTGCTCCTGGCTTCCAAAAACCAATACCGAATTTATCCGATACAGATTCCAGGAAATTATAGACCTCGTTGTTTTTATTAATAGCCTCTTGCAAATCAGACCCCGCTTCGACTTTAGCCTGGATCAAATGGTCGCAATGAACCGTTGATGGAACCGCCGCTTGTGGCTTTCCTGCTTGCATAAATTGAAGCAATGCCATTTGCGCAGTGGCATCTTGCATCGCCACACGATCTGGAGCGAAATCCACGTAATCAACCCCTCGAGCGAGGCTACTCGTTGGACTGCCTCCCCATAAGTGGGTGTACAAAATCTTTTCAGCCAAGGTGAGTGGCTTCCCAGTTACGTTGCGCGCTGCTTCCACGCGTTCCGGAAAACGTGCATACACCGAACGGATCATCTCCAAATCAAAAGTCATTGTATCAGGGTTCACAATTGGCTGCAAATGTAAGCAGTACCTTCGCACCGACATGAAGAACACACTCCTTCGTGAAATGATACTCATTGCACTGCGTTCAATCCGCAGCAATTTGTTGCGCACATCACTGACCATTGCTGTAATTGGATTGGGTATCACGGCCCTCATTAGCATGACGACAGCCACCTCATCTTTGGAGGCCAACGTGGAAAAGCAGTTTTCTTCACTCGGTACCAATGTTTTTAGCATAAGCCGCAAGTCTGAAGGCGGCATAAGCCAGGGAACACGTGTTAATCTGGGAGAACCCATCTCGTATCGTGAAGCGCGCAAATTTACCGAACTCGCTCCCGAGGAATTGATGGTTTCTTATTCTGTTTTCGGCACACAACAAGCAACAGTCGGCCGAGGGGGTAAGCAAACGAATCCTAATATCGCCGTGCTAGGAATTGACGCCAATTACTTAGACGTAAGCGGC
>JAPKAW010000289.1 GCA_028825055.1 Flavobacteriales bacterium
TTTTTTGACGCAATACTATTTGCTCCTCGCGGGTGATCCGATTTCGATTTCGATTCGGTCGCAATTCGATGAAATCTTCTTGGTCGAGCACATGCACCATCGTATGACGCCATGGATACCAGACCCAGACGCCACATTCCTCCCAATCTCTTCCATTAACATACACCTCAACCTGTTCAGCGAGTGTCGTGGGGTTTTGTTTCAAGTTTGGTTGGCGTGTCACCAACAGCTCCATCAATTGATCTTCAAGCGTATCACAAACTTCACGCATTTCGCCCGCGGACCTCAATTGATCCCAACGCATGCGATGCGCAGAATTAGATAACTCCAATAATTCAGGAGTCCAGGAAGCAGGTGTGTACGATGCGTGCAAGAGAGACAAGTTGAACCTTCAAGTTCTGAGGAATAAACGCTATTCACACAGCACAAAAAGGATGTTTTGAACATCACTTTTTTCGGAAACACGCAACTTTTTAGCAAACCAATCGTAAGAGTCAGCCTATATATATCATTACTCCGAAATGACGCCATTCCAATCTACACCTTCTATATGGGTCGCCTTTCGCAATCACGATGTGGCCAACACACTCATTGAGCGAATGCAGCCTTTTGCTCATGGTAAAAAACTCCATGACGCAACTGTGGATGTTTTAAAATTTCTGGGAGAAGTGAGCCGCATTCATTTGATTTGGCTCGTGGTCGATCGTGACTCGAGCTCAGATCATGACCTCATTACCCTGGCGAGAAAAGCAAAAGAGCAAAATGAGTTTTTTCGATGTGCTGTTGTCGGAGCAAACACTCCCGACCTTTGGCCCGAGGGAACGATTCACATGGACTCGAATTCACTTTCTACGGCGATACTGGACCGACTGCGGAATGAGTCGCATGCCTTACGCGTTGCTAATAGTAGACTACGTCACGTGCGTCGATTGCAAAACCGCTAAATTACCGGCCTTCGTATACACGAATGTGACCCCTTGCGAGCACATTGGCCATTTGTCGAATCGCTACCATCGCCGCTTCTGTTTCAACCGAGATCGTTTCCTTTTTCATTCTCAACACCAGCCAACCGTACAATGCGGTTAACATCTGTTCAGTCGGGTGCATCATGCTGCCTGCACCTTGTTTTTTTTCCTGCAATTCGGTTAAAAATGGCTGGGCACTTTCAAACGTCTTGATGTAACTCGGATCCTCCATAGGACCGGTTAGTAAATCGTGCAAAAGAGCCAACTCAGTCAACGTTTCGATTGCATGAGCCACATGGCCCTTCTCTCGCAACCCTTCTTTTTTCATGTCCTGCGTCAACTTGAGCAACCACTCTAAGTCTGGGCTATCTATCCCGTTGAACATGGAACGTATGGCTCCCACCTCAAAATCGGCAGCACGCGCCAAATCCTCCATTTGCCAAACAAACAATAGGTATTCGACTATGTGAGACTCGCGCTTATCTATTGCTGTGCTCATGGGGTATCCGAAGTTGAGGCATCGTCAGAAACCTCAAGTTGTAGACGACTATTTAAGAAATCAAGCAAGGGTGCCGTGACATCCCAACCCGTTGAACCGTACAAGACACCTTCGCCTGACTGCCCCCAATTGAGGACAACATCGATGTTTCTCTCAACGGCAAATGCCTCCACCTCTGCAGTCAAAATCACAGTGACTTCAGCTTGGAGCGAGGCTTCCATATCAGCCAAACGATTCGTACCGTCTTGTTGCATTTGCCTCAATGAAGTTTGAATTTCACCCAAGCGTCCTTGAACCATTTCAATTTCCTCTGCATTCGCAGCTGCCGAATTGGCATAGTCAATCAGTTCTTGTCCTTCCTTTTGCAACGGAACGCTTTTCAATTCGATGCCAGCCTGAACTTCCTGCAAAGCGATGAAAAGCTTTTGCTCTTGGGCAGCGATGAATTCATACTGGCTCTGGATTGAATCCCCATGAACGAATGCGATAACGGGCGTTGTTCCGGACTGCAATTCTGGAGAAAGTGCTTCCGTTGGATTTTTCACCAGGACCCATGTGAGTCCAATGCACCAACATGCCAAAACAACCAACGAGGCTCCTACCAAACGATTCATTTGTCTGAGGTATTTAATTTCTGATGGGATTCCCGCATGCTCACAAATCTCAACAACGCCGATTCCGAAAGTGCTTTTCCCATCGCTTGGACTTCTTCCAAACCACTAACTTCATCATGTCCCACCTTAAAAACCTGCTCGTACCGATCCAACTCAAACCGCAGCTGGTATTTTTCATTCCAACTGGAAACGGTGATGCGCATCAGAGGATGCGGTATGTGAGCTAGTGTTCGCATGAGTGGGAAAATGCGCTGCGAAGATAGAACTTAGGCGTTATGTCGAAACCACTTAATCCACGAGCTGAATTTGACCACTTCATGCAACAATGCAACCACGCTAGCGTGCGCGAACTAGCATGGGCCGTGGGCAGTTCCCCTTTGCTTTCTAGCTCCTCAGAAAGCACGATGTTGAACTCAGATTTTTTCAACGATGCATGGCAAGAACGCATTGACTGGCTGCGCGAACTAGACGCATCCCCTTTACAAATAGCCGGTTTATGCACTCACCTCGAATCGGGGTCGATGCGCCTGGGAAAACGGTTTGAACGGTTGATTTGGTATTGGTTTGAGCAGCACCCTGCGTGGTCCATCCAAA
>JAPKAW010000290.1 GCA_028825055.1 Flavobacteriales bacterium
AGTGAAGGGTGCAAAAGGGAGTTCCCTATTTCCATACGAAAGTTGCTCAAACAGCGCTGTTCATGGATTTGGCGCCTCAACACACCCGGTTGAACATTTCTAGTCGTCCTGTAGCCGGCTATTTTGGAATGCCGCTATTGAGCAACTTTCGTATGGAAATAGGGAACTCCCTTTTGCACCCTTCACTTTGGTTGTCGCAAGCTCCAGGAGCTTCAGACGCAAGTTTGAATCTCGACGCGATACGGGAATCATTCAGTGATCGCAATGATTTGAGTTTGAATCTACAGTGGGATTGGTTCAGTGCAGGAGGCTTTAGCCACAGTCGACGATCGTTTTGGAGTTTGGCCGTATCGGAGCACATTCAATCCAATCTAGAATTGCCGGAGGACCTTCTGCTTTTGCCCTTTACAGGCAATGCCAGCAACTCATTGTCGGGATTAGGAGCTTTGGACTTTTCATCTTTGAGCTTTCGTTTTTCTCACCGAAGAGAATATGCGGGTACATGGCAGTTTCAATGGAATGAAAAGCTATCTAGCGGAGTTCGATTTGCCTACCTCCAAGGCCTGAGTTTTGCGGAGACTCGCGACAATACAACCCAATGGGCTGTAAATCCAGACACCTACGCTTGGACTGTTCAAGGAGGCATTGGATTGGATGTTGCGGGATTGTCTCACGCCGATGGCGAAGACTTGAGTGAATTCACGGACTATTTGAATGCGAAGGGAAATCGAGGCATTTCAGCAGACTTTGCCATTCAATTTAAACCATTTGATCGATGGGCTGGCTTCGTCCAAATCGCAAACATTGGACAGTTGCATTGGGAGACGGATGCTCAAAATTGGAACATTTCGGATACCATGATGGTGTTTTCAGGCTTGTCAATAGAGAATGTGGGGTCATTGGATTCCTGGCCAGCCGATTCTTTGGAAAATTGGTTGGAAAGCTCAGTTGAGGATTGGGAGGATGCCTTCGAAATTGACACAACACGTTCGGGTTTCACGCAAAAGCTGGCTCCAAAATGGAGTGTTGGGCTTTCCTGGGAGGTTTTGAACACCTCACACCAGCGCGGAACACTTGGCGCATGGGGTCGGTCAAATGGCATGGGGTTATTCGATTGGCGATTGAGTTATAACCACAAATTCAATGAGCGCTTGTCAGTGTCTTTGTCTCGAGGAGCTCTCCAAAGTCGAAAGAGCACATGGGGCTTGGCGGTGTGTATGAATGCCGGTCCATTGGCTGTTTTTGTTGCCACAGATCACATTGGAATTGTACAAGGGACTCGTATTGTAGTCGATCAGAACAAAGGAGGATCGGCGGACAATCAGGATATTTTTGTCGTTCCAAGTCAAGCGCATACGATGCAACTACAGGCTGGTTTGACTTGGCGATTTGGATGGCGAAAGGAGAAGGTTTCGCGCTCAAATTCAACAATCAAAGTGGATCAGAGTAGCTTTATGAGTGGGAGCACACGCAGTCCTAATGCAGGACAAGAAGGGCATCCTGGTGCGGTCCCTTGCAGCGCGCCGGGAAGCTGGAAAGACTGAAACCTGGTTTATATTCGCATTGAATCTGCGAACAACTCACCCTTGATCACTCCCAACCGGTTGGCGCTTTTGAGGTACCATATATTGGATGCTTGCTTTGTGTGGGGAGATCCGACACAAAGTGATGTGTCGGTGCATGAGCAGCCCAAGAAAGTTTTCAAGCCTGAATTGCTAGAACGAGTGAATGCGCTGCTCAAGGAAGCTTCCCCAGGGATTAAGCCTATAGCGATGCGAACGCTTGAGAAGGACATAGCGGACATGCAGATTCTTTATGGCGTTCAAATCGTCAAGCACAGTGATCACAAACGTGCGTATTACGGTTATTCACAGCGTGGAATGTCCATCGGGTCTGGAGCGTTGACGGCTAAAGAGCAAGCGCTACTGCAAGGAGTACTCAGTAACTTGTCTCGTTTTCGAGGAGCTGAGGGGTTTGAATGGTGGACTGAAATGGAGGCGTTACTTCGGCATCGATTTGATCTGGTGGCACCTCAAAAGAAAGCAACTAGAAAACGTGTTTTATCACAAAACATACAGAGGCGGATTCGTCCTCGTGTTCAGGAAAAGAGTGCTTTAAGATGGTTGGAGGGGGCCGTTTCGGCCCTTCAATTGAACATGCCGGTACGTGTTGGATTCACGGCGTCGGATGCAGAGCGTTCCGAAAGGCATTCGATGCTGATTGAAAACCTGGTTGAGCAGAGTGTTGGGTGGTTGGTCTTGGCTTTGGTTTGGGACGATGAAGCACAAGAAGCCTTCCGGTTGGTGCTACCGCTTGATTCCATCGCGAGTTGGGATGACGTATTGGTCGATGTTCCAGAAGGATTGAAAGATGCAATTCCTTTCCCGTGGTCTCGATATATTGATCAACGATTCGCTCTCGTTCCAGGGGTAGTGAACGATGCTGATGAGAAACCGATGGCTATGCGGCTGTGGTTTGAAAATAAAACAGCGGCTCGTTACTTAACGCAGCCTTTTCACACTTCACAAGATCCGAGAATCGAGCGTTCTGGCAATGGCATCGCGATTCATGTCAATTTGGTGCCCAATGCACCATTTATTCAATGGATTCTGCACCATGGATCGGCAGCTCAAATTTTGGAGCCGGCTGCGATGCGAGAAGCTATGGGGAC
>JAPKAW010000291.1 GCA_028825055.1 Flavobacteriales bacterium
ACGACTGATTGCGTGTTACGACAATGTTTGTTCGGTCTTTCAGTGGACGAAACCGTTCTGGAATGGACTCGTAATTTTTACGGCCGGTGATGACACAATGTCCGCGTGTTGTCGCCGCGAAAAATTGCATGTCATCGCGGAGTTTCCAAACTAAATCGTTGTTGTGACCTATCACGCCGTTTTCGGCAACCGCAACAATGAGACTTACTCGCATGGGCTATGAATTAAACCGAAATAGCGGCTTTGATGTGCGGCATGGGATCATAATCTGTCAATTCGAAATCTTCGTAACGAAAAGCAAACAGATCTTTGACATCGGGATTGATTCGCATCTTTGGAAGAGCGCGAGGAGTTCGTGACAATTGCTCTTTCGCTTGTTCCACATGATTTACATAGAGATGCACATCCCCAAACGTGTGCACAAATTCTCCTGGCTCCAAGTCGCACACTTGAGCAACCATCATCGTCAACAAGGCATAGGATGAAATATTAAAAGGAACCCCCAGAAACGTATCAGCAGAGCGCTGATACAATTGGCAATTCAAACGACCATTGTCAACGTGAAACTGGAACAAACAATGGCAAGGAGGAAGCGCCATTTCATCAATAAAACTCGGATTCCAAGCGCTCACAACGTGCCTACGCGAATAGGGATTGGTTTTTATTTGCTCAACCAACTTGGCAATCTGATCAGTGGCTGAACCATCCGGGTTCGGCCAGTTCCGCCATTGGTATCCGTACACCGGACCCAAATTCCCTTCTTCGTCTGCCCAATCATCCCATATGCGGACTCCATTTTCCTTGAGGTAGGCAATATTGGTGTCGCCCTGTAAAAACCACAAGAGCTCATGGATAATGGAGCGCAGGTGCACCTTCTTGGTAGTCAACACCGGAAAGCCATCGGCCAAGTCAAATCGCATTTGATAGCCGAAACACCCCAATGTCCCCGTTCCCGTCCGGTCTTCCCGGCGCGTTCCATTGGTTAAGAGATGGTCTAGAAGATCGAGATAAGCACGCATGGCACGAAGATACCGGCGGAACAGGAGGATTCAGCCGGCCGTTGATACAACGTGGAAAACTGCGTGATTAGGTGAGCAACTGTTTCCAGCGGGGTATATGCGCCATGCCCAGCACGGGCGATCTCCAGCGATAAATAACATTGATGACAAGCAAGTTGAGGTTCAGCCCAGCGTGCAACGCAAAGATGTAATAGGGCCAAGGCCATTTAGGGACAAATGGATTGTCCGCTTTCGGCGCTTCCCACATGTACATATAGTTGGCCATCACATCGCCAGCAAACGCCGTATTCAACACCCAATTGAATACACCAATACTGGACGAAATCACTGCTGCGACAGCATAAATCCAAATCCAACCGTAGCGTACAAATTGAAAGCCAAACGACCTCGCCATGACAATTGGAAAGAAAATAATGGCCGAATGGCGCATGTAATAATCTACCAGAACCAACGGTGCATCACCGACGGTCAACTGGGGTGTCAGCATCCCGTGCACCCCCCCTATCGTCCCTAAGAGTGCTGTAAACATGAACAGGTAGCGATTGCGCGCAAAGCAATTCACCGCAATCAAAATGTAGTTCATACCGCAGAAGTGCAATGGCAACGAACGGTGCCATGTCAAAGCTTGATCAGGATCGAGGATAGCGTAGACCGGCAAGGTTAGGTTTCCTGCGAAAAGTAGAATGCCAAACCGTTTCAACATGACATCTTTGCGGTCCGAATCCAATCGGTCAAACAATCGAACCAATAAAGACCCTAAGAGCACACTGCCTAAGAGAAAAAACCAGTAACGTGGTTCATTCGAGTGGATGACAAGATCGTATTTCAATTGAAAGGGCTTTAAAAACAGAAATCCTTACGCCGTAAAAAAAGTGGTAAGCAACTACCGGAAAGTGTATTAACTCGATAATCCAGTTTCTCCTTCGTGAATCAATGTTTGCGTCGGGAACGCAAAATTGAGGTTCTCCGCATTGAATTTTCGGAGGATTTCTAGATTGACCGCGCCAGGCGTCAAGCAAACATCCGAGGCTTTTTTCACAAAGTAAATTGCACTCACGTTGAGCGAGAAATCCCCGAAACCACTAAACCAAATCGTAGTATCATCCTCCGTTCCCACGTGCTTCACGACAATTTCATTCAGAATGGCAATCGAACGCTCAATCTGCTCAGGGGTCGTATCATAAGTCAATCCCAAATCCAGCCGGATTTTTCGTGCCGGTTCGGCGGTTACATTTTCAACAATGCTGTCTGTGAATTTGTGGTTGGGAATCGTCACCATGCGACCAGCTAACGTCTTCAGGCGGGTGGATCGAATTCCGATTTCTTGAACCGTACCATCCATTCCATCGAGTTGAACTCGGTCACCGACTAAAAAAGGCTTATCAACGAAGACAGTAATGCCTCCAAAAATATTGGCCACAAAATCTTTAGCGGCCATGGCCAAGGCCAAACCTCCAATGCCCACACCTGCGAGTAAAGCACCTACATCATACCCCGAATTGTTGAGGGCCATGATGACGCCAAGAACCCATACCGTTGAGCGCAATGTCTTTTGTAGAATCGGCGTTATTTGAGACACCATTTTCGAATCTGACTTCTCGGAAACTGATAAAAGAAGGTTACCAATGAGTGAGTCCACCAATCGTG
>JAPKAW010000033.1 GCA_028825055.1 Flavobacteriales bacterium
GTAATGGAATCACACCCGCAAACAGGCAGGGGATTGAAAACATTGCAATCAACGAGCGGGTCCGCCAATGTGGGGTCAATGCACTCGACCTCACTGCCGCAGTTTACCGTGCATTCTTCTTCGCTTACAAATGAATAGACGCTGTAGTCCACTCCTCCAACCTCCCAACCACATCCCGAAAGGAAATGACAGCTGCCATTGATCAAAACAACGCCCATTGCCATGTCACAGGCCCCAAAGTCAATACCGCCCAAATCCAAGCAATCTTGCGATGTACCCGTACATTCTCCATCCACCCAAGATGTCATCCCGCCCATGTTCACGGCTTCACAATCATTGCTATACGTGATCCCGTCACAGCCGCAAACCGGCGCCCACACAGCAGGGCAGATGGCGTTGGGGTTGATCAAAGTAGAATCAACGCATGCTTGAGAATACGCACTTGATGCTGTCACTATTCCTACTAGGACAAAGGCAAATGATAAGAGTGAAAAAGGCTTCATTGGTTGGTGTTTTGATTTTGCTATTCTCTGACTTCTTATTGGAGATACTCCAATTAATCACGAATCGTGACACATTTATTGATGCAAAGTAAGACTAAAGGCATTTTTACGATTTGAAAATAACGAAACACGAATATGTTGATCGTGCAATTGACTCTTGCGGTGTAATTCATGGTGCAACAAAATGTTGTTTGCAACTGTTCTACTTTTACCCTTTAAGGTAGTCAAGTGATGGACCGTAACCAGAATGATGTCATGCAGATGAGACAGTCTATTTTCTTGTGTGTTTTTTGTTTTGCAATCCTCAGTGCGTGTCAGTTGCAGGCGCAAACGCTTGTGGGTGATGCGGTGCAAATTGTCCCTGGTACCTATCGATTGACAACCAATGCAGCAAGCCAAATCGGCGCAGTGTGGATGGATGATGCGGTCGCTGTCAACGAATCTTGGGAGATGCGGGCGGAAGTGAACCTTGGAGGCAACAATGGAGGGGCGGATGGGATGGTCTTTGTGGTCCGCAATGCATCTTCGAATGATCTCGGAGGAAATGGAGCGAACATGGGGTTTGGAGGGATTGATGAGAGTGTTGGAGTTGAAATGGACACATACTACGGACCGGGTATGCCTTCGACGGGCGATATCAATTCGGACCACTTGGGTATTCAGAAAAACGGCAGTGTTTCTCACTTCGGAGGAAACAGCATTGCGGCTCCTATTGCCGCCATCACGGGATGGAACAACAATATTGAAAACAACACGTACCATGACTTACGGGTGACCTACGATGCGACGACCAATGAAATGGTCGTTTATTTTAATTGTGTTCAGCGGTTGGTAGGAACGGTTGACTTGGAGGATGTTTTGGAATCGTCAGAAGGCATTTGGGGATTCACGGCAGCTACCGGTGGAGCTTCCAACATCCAACGCGTTAAAAACATGGAATGGTTTGCTTGGCCGCAGGGCATGGCAGAGGATGAAGTGGAGGCTTGTGCCGGTATCGCTGTGCAACTCTCAGTGGATAGTGAAGCCGTCAGCCCGACTTGGTCACCAGCAGGGGGGCTTTCATCTACAACCGGATATTCAGTCGATGCGACAGTTGATGCTGCTGTAACTTTTACCGTAAGCTATGATGACATTTGTGGTGTTGAGCAATCGGAGTCGATTGACCTGGTGGTCGTTGAGTTTCCATCGACTGAGCTGCCTGTGGATACAGTGCTTTGCGATGAAGGCACTTTGACATTTTCCAACGGGCCTTGGCCTGAAGGTATTTCGGGTGTTTGGGAGGATGGTTCTTCCGATCTGATTCGTGAAATCAGCACGCCAGGAGAGTACACTTTGACGCTCAATTCTTCGGTAGGGTGTGCTTCGACGGACTTGATGACGGTCAATGCCCTGTCGTTGCCGGCCTTTGATTTGGGTGAAGATGTTTCAATTTGTCCCGGTTCTAGTGTCGTGTTTGATCATGCCGGTGTGCTCAACGATGTCAATGTCGTTTGGAGCGATGCAACGAATGAAAGTTCCATTGAAGTTGCTGACGCTGGCGAGATATGGGTAACATGGGATCAGCTCGGATGCCAGGAATCCGATACCGTGAGCGTGTCACTGCATCCGATCTATGGAGTCGATTGGGCAGTGAACCCTGTTGTGTTGTGTCTTGATGAAATGCAAGTGATCCAAGCCGCAGATGCAAATTGGACAGGAGGTGACGTTGATTTGGTGTGGGACGATGGGACGGTCGGTTCTGACTTGACGGTGAGCGAACCGGGATTGTACACGGTAACAGCGATGACCCCAGAGGCGTGCACCTTCTCTTCGACTGTGAATGCGGTGAATTCACTGAATGCTGGCGTTGATTTGGGAGCGGACGGGATTTTGTGCGATGAAGAATCAGTGACACTCAGTAGCGGCTACAATGCCATGCAGACCACGTGGTTCTTAAATGGAGATTTGGCGGGCGTGTCATCAAGCTTTGTAACCATTGAAAACGAAGCGGTAAACGCCATCGTAGAAGTCACGATAGGAGCGTGTGTAGCTTACGATACGGTGTCGTATAGCCACGTGCCCTTCTTTGATGCAGGGTTGCCAGAAAGCCTAGCGCTGTGTTTGGAGGATAGCCTGTATCTGGATGCCTTGCCGGGGGCGGAAAGCTATACTTGGAACAATGGAGTCAATCAAGAGAGCCAATGGGTCAATGCTGCTGGAACCTATGTGGTGAGTACCCCTTTACTCGGCTGTGTGTTTGAGCAATCGACAGAGGTCCTTCCGTCTTCAAATACGGGTGTGGATCTGGGTGTCGATGTGATTCTGTGTGAAAATGAATTCTTGGATGTGTTGAGTGGCTACGCTGCCGATGAAACGCAGTGGTGGCTAAATGGAGACCTGGTGGTCGGTCTCAGTGAGGTCAATGTTGGAGGCGAAGACTTGACTGTAATCGTGGAAGTTGTCGTTGGAGTTTGTCTGTCAAGCGATACGTTGGAAGTGGATTATGCTCCTTTCTTCGATGCGGACATTCCGGAATCCATTTCGTTATGCAACGGGGATAGTGTACTTGTTTCAGCCGCAGGTGGGGCTCCTCAATACACATGGAGTTCGGGTGAAATCAATTCGAGCGTTTGGATGACCACTCCAGGAATCTACACGTTGAGTACACCGATCCAAGGGTGTGCTTATGAGGCATCGGTGAGTGTTCTGAACATTCCGCTTCCTGTTCTGAATCTTGGCCCTGACGTGCAGCTATGCGAGGGGCAACAAGTTGCACTGAACACCCAATTGCCACTGGCTGATCAAACGCAATGGTCTACGGGTTCCGTGGCGCAGGAGTTAGAGACTGGCGATGCAGGGACGTATTCGGTTGTCGTCACGGAGAACGGGTGTTCAAGCTTTGACACGGTGAACGTCGCTGTCCAGGAATTGCCTGTTTTTGATCTCAATGAAGACCATCTTCTGTGTCCGAACGAATCTGCATTTTTGTTTGTCTACCCGATGTTAGAAGGAGCGACGGTTACGTGGAATACCGGCCAAACAACTCCCGACATTGACGTGAGCATCCCCGGTATGTATTCTGCCACCACCTTCATCAATGGCTGTACATGGACCGATACAGTTCATGTCTTCAAAGCGACTCCTCTTGTGGTTTCTCTCGAAGACCTTTACGAGCTGTGTGATGATGAGACTCTTACGGTGGATGCCGCAAATCCGACGAGTGTTTTCCCCATTTCCTATGCTTGGAGCACCGGCCAAAGTGCGGCTTCGATTGCATTGGCACGTTCGGGGTTGTTTGAAGTGGAAGTGAGCAATGTGTGTGAATCCGTCTCCGATGCATTTGAAATTAAACTGATTCCATGCGGGTGTGAAGCCTATGTGCCAAGCGCATTCTCTCCAGACAACGACGGTCACAACGACATGTTTCGGCCTGTCATCGCCTGCGAGCTTCTCGACTACACATTGGAAATTTGGAACACGTGGGGTGAGCTTGTTTTCGCTTCCTCTGACCCCACCATGGGTTGGATAGGAGAGGTTGAAGGTGATCCCGCTCTATCCGCTCACAGCGGTTATTTCGCTCCGGACGGTCTGTATGTTTGGCGCTTGAAGGTGGCCTTTGACGAAGGCCAATTGTTTACACCGCCCCTTCAGGAGTATTCAGGAACGGTGATTGTCGTTCGCTGACGCTGTTATTGCAATTGACACGGGTGATTCATTCGAAAATCGGCTGGTTCCATCGCTTGATGGAATCTTCGATCAAAACACCCCCCAACACTTCAACGGTGAGACCATCAGAAAGTCCAAGGGTCACCTCGCGTCGTTCAAATTGTTGCGATGAGGTCTGGACCTCAACAAATGTGGTCGGTCCCTCGAATTGCACCAAGGACTCGCTAATCGATAGGACTTGCTTTCGCTGATCCAATACAACATCCGCATTTGCACTGAAGCCCGCGCGAATGAAGTCATCTTCCGCTAATGCCACAGCAGCGCGAATCTCAAACTGAACGGCGCCATTCTCCGGCATGCCCTTGGGAGAGATGTACTCCAAAGTCGCATTGAATTTTCGTCCCGGCATGGCACCAATGGACAGAATTAAGGGGATTCCGACATGGAGGTTTTCAATTTCGCTTTCGTCGATTTTGCCTCTGAAAATGAGATCGGACATGTCAGCTACGCTCGCGATGGAGGTGCCTTCATTGAAGGTGTTCGCTTGAATCACCTGGTTCCCAACTTCAACGGGAACGTCGAGTATCATGCCATCAACGGTGCTAGAGATGAGTGTATTGGTTGTTTCTCCTGCCCGATTTGCTGCGCCTTTTTTGACGATAAGCAGGTTGTCTTCTGCAGCGAGTTTTTCTTCTTGTGCTTGGAGGTAAGAGGTCTCTGTGATTTGAAAATCTTGAGCTGAAATCACACCTGATTTAAGTAGGTTTTCCTGCCTTTCAAATTGGTTTTTGGAATTTACAAGCGTGATGCGACTACGTTCGACACGACTTTGGGCGGAGGCCAGTTGCGCCATGTCCGGTACGACACGAACTCTCGCGAGCTGCTGGCCTTTGACAACGGTTTGACCGGCCTCGACATACAATTCGTCAACGATTCCACTGATCTGCGGTTTGATGGCGATTTCTTTGCGTGGACCGATGGTGCCAGAGCTTACGGTCTTGAGCACAATGTCACCGATGCGCGGAGTTTCAACATTGAAACGTGCTTGCGGTGCTTGCTCTTTTTCGTACAAGTGATTCAAGGTGTAGACCGCGCCTGCTAGCACGAGGATGACAAAAAGAAACAAGGGGAGTAGACGGCCTTTTTTCATGTTTCTGAATCGTTTTTCTAAGTTCGAATGATGAGTTTAACCTTCAGATCGCAGTGCGACAACTGGACGGATGGAAAGGGCCCTTAGCGTGGGCAAGATACCGGCTAACAGCGCCATTCCGAGCAAGATGATCAAAACGTTGAGCACAGTTTTTAGGTCAATTTCTGGATGTCGGAAGACACCGGCATCGCCGCCATCCTCAATGAAGCTATCCAGTAATTCCAACAAGCCTACTCCCAACACCATTCCGCACAAACCGGCGAGGATGGTAAGAAACAATGTCTCTCCTAAGATCTGTTGGATGATGCGCCGAGGCGTGGCCCCAAGAGAACGACGAATACCGAGCTCTTTGGTGCGCTCTTTAATCGAAATGAGCATGATGTTGGTGATTCCAATCACTCCGGCCAAGAGCGCCAAGGCACCGAAAAGTAACGAAACGAGGCGCATGGCGCCGAAGACAGATTCCACTTGTTGAAACTCTTCGGCCATGGACCATCCTCCAATCGCGCGTTTGTCTTCAGGGTGCGCATTGAGACGGAGTAACAGCAAATCCTTTGTTGCCTGTTCGGCTTCTGCGGCATCGACATTGGGACGAATCAGCACCGATAGCCACTCTACACGGTCACCAGTCTGGAAGGCTTTTCCGAAGGTGGTGAAAGGGATGTAGATGCTCTCGGCTGCGTTTTCGGCATCTTCTCCAGTGCCCTTGGGTTTGTAAACCCCCACAACACGGAAAAGGACTCCTTGGATTTGAATCATTTCACCCAACGGATCTTCCCCTTTATCGAACAAGACCGTTTCGACACGGTTACCAATTACACAGACTTTCCGTTGTGCATTCAAATCACCCGGATTCAAGAATCGGCCGCGCGTTATTCGAAACGGGTTGACTTGGGGGTAATTCTCATCTACGCCATGGACATCGAAAGCGCCTGTGTGTGCCGCGCGGGTGACATTGTTACTGCCGCGATAGCCGCCTAGTTGAATCTCAGGAACAACCAGGTCTAAGTGCTGTGTGTTTTCTTCTAGCCATGCGACATCGGCGAGATTGAGCTCCAATGACCTCCCACGTTGGAAACCCTTGTACGGCTTGCTTGTGCTTTGTGCCCACATGAACATGCTGTTGGCAACGTCGTTCCCCATATCCGCCCTTACCCCGTTTTCCAGTCCTCGAGCAGAGCCCACGGTGATGATGATCATAAACAATCCCCAACCCACCCCCAGAGATGATAAAAAAGCGCGCATGGGATTGCGCACAATGACTTGCACAAGTTCAATGAGGCGGTCGGGGTCAAAGGCTCTCATTCGTAACGTAAAGCTTCTATGGGACGAATGCGCACAGCGCGTAATGCTGGCGCCAAGCCGCTCAGCGCCCCCGAAAGAACAAGCACACCGAGTGCGGTTAACGTGACGTTGAGATTGACGGCAGGGTTGCTAAAATAATCGTGTTCCGCAAAGGGAGCTACAAATTCCAGTGTCAGCACACCTGCAATCATCCCCAAAATTCCGCTGATACTTGTCAAGGCAATGGCTTCCACCACAATGAGGGTAACAATGCTGCCTGAGGTCGCCCCCAATGCCTTACGCACTCCAATTTCGACGGTTCGTTCTTTGACCACAATGGACATGATGTTGGCGACTCCAATGGCGCCAGCAAACAAGGTAAACCCTCCAATAACCCAAATGAACAATCGAATCCCCATGAAAATACGCTGGTACATGGCGAACTGTTCGTTGTTGTCTTCGACGCGGACGGCCCGCTGGTCATCGGGATGAACGGCATGCCGCGCGCGCAACGCACCATCGGCCATTGAGGCCATTGCGGAAGCTTCTTCCACACTTCGTTCTCCTGTGGATACGATGACCCGTCCGACCTGATCGGCTCCTTCAAAAACACGCTGTAGCGTCGTGATGGGAATCAACGCCATGCTATTTGTCCAGCGGCTGCCCGATCGGGAAAAGGTTCCGATGACTCGGAATGTGACATTTCGCAGGCGGATGTACTCGCCAATGGGATTCTTTTTTTTGAAAAGATCATCGACAATCGTTTGTCCAATGACGCACACTTTGGCTGACTGTGCGACATCTTCTTGGTGCAGCCAGCGTCCGCTGACAAGCGGAATGCTTTCGAGTTGGTCGTAGTCTTCATTGACTCCAACAACAGCAAATCTACCTTCTTCGTTCTCGGCTTGAATCGTGGAACCCCAAAGCATCCGACGAGCGGAGTGTAGGGGCGTTTCAAATAGTTTTTCGGTCAGGATTTCTTTATCCGCATTGCGCAATTCGATGGATCGATTTGCCTGCCGTCCTCGGAAAGGAAGCGTTGTGCGATTGGTTCTAATCCAAAGTGAGTTGCTCGCCTCGTCCCCAAAGTCCTGTTGCACGCCATTTTGGAGTCCGAATCCGAGTCCTTGCATCACCACAAGAATGAAGATCCCCAGTCCGACAGATAGGCCTGTCAGCGCTGTTCTCATCGGATTGGCAATGACCGTGTGTCCGATCTCAATCCAGAGTTCTCTCGAGAAAATCATGACGCATCGGGAGTATAGCCATGTGCAGTGGGTTCGATCACTACTTTGCTGTTTCCATCTTCAATGATCCGTCCATCCTTCAGTCGAATTGTGCGGTCACACCGCGCAGCAATGTCGGCTTCGTGCGTCACAATGATGACGGTAATGCCGGTGCTGTTGACTTCGCGCAAGACGTCCATGACTTCATTGGAGGTTACACTATCCAAAGCTCCAGTGGGTTCGTCAGCCAGGATAACTCTCGGGGTCGTGATCAACGCTCGGGCCATGGCCACACGTTGCTTTTGTCCTCCTGAAAGTTCGCTTGGAAGATGATGCGCACGGTCAGCAATGCCCATGCGTTCGAGCATGGCCAACGCTCTTTTCTGGCGTTCGCGTCGGGGAATTTTTTGATAGAATAGGGGGAGAGCGACGTTCTCAAGAGCGCTTTTGAAAGCGATGAGATTGAAGGACTGGAAGACAAAACCCAAGAATCTACTGCGGTATCGAGCAGATTGTCGTTCCGATAATTCCGACATGTCTACCTCGTCGAGGTGGTAAGAGCCTGCATCAAAGTTATCCAGCAATCCAAGAACATTCAGAAGCGTTGACTTTCCACTCCCTGAGGACCCCATGATTGCGACCATTTCGCCTTGCTCAATAATCAAGTCAATGCCCTTCAGTACAGGCAATTGACCTCCGGCTAGGGGGTAAGATTTTTCAATGCTGCGTAGAGAAAGCATGAGTCAAAGATAACCCAAGGTCGTGCGTAGAAAATCGGATTCTGAGCCTGCTCATTGCCAATGATTTGTAAGGAATTCTTCGAAGCTACTTGGAAGCGCGTCCGAGGTCTTCCTATCTTATGCCTAGTTGGCGTTGCAGTGATTTGTGATTGAGGCGTTTAAATACTATGTGTGAAATATGTCCACATTCATTCAGAAGGTTTCTTTGAGAGACTTCGTCGATGAGATTGAGTTGAATGCGCCGAAGTCTTTGGACTATGATGCACTCTGTCGTTGGGTCGAGTCAAGGGATTGGCTATCGATGGACTGGCAGTCTGCTGTGCCGCCCATTGAAGATTCGTTGGACTATGCGCGTAACATTCTGTGCCTTGAGCCATTTGAAGTGGTCATGCTCCATTGGCCTGCTGGAGTGGAGAGTGCGGTACATCACCACGAGGGATTTTGGGGGTCTGTCGTCTGCCTCCAAGGAACACTGGAAAACGTAACCTATCGATTAAATGGAATGGAGCTCGAACGAGTCGACTTGCTTCGGGCTTACCCCGGAGGCATTGTTCCAGAGCCTGACGGCACATTGCACAAGATTCGAAATGGCAGTGCGACGGAAGCCCTAATAACGCTTCATTTCTATTTTCCGGCACTGGATACTCTGGACGGTTTGGCCTTGTATGACTTAGAGACTGGAAGCCGTTACGTATGCAATGAAAAGGCGCCAACGGCTTCAATGAATTTGTCCCATGATTGTTACCGGTCTATGGAAGCCAATGTATTTCAATTCAAGCCCATCGTGCCTTCATCGCATGTGCAATGCAATGTGGTGCCAAAACCCGATTCGGCTGTGATTGAAAAGATGGTGTCCAACTATTTTAACGAGCAGGCGGCAGTGTATGATGCTCAGGATGCACAAGTGCTCAAACGCAGGCAATACACGCAAGCCATTGACCTCAAAGTGTCGACGTGTTTTAAAGCATTGCATGCAGTTCAACCTATGAAACAGGTCATGCACATGGCGTGTGGCACCGGCAGAAGAGGCCAAGGGATTCAGGCTCAAAGCGGGTTGGATTACGCGATGTATGGAATCGATTTGAGTGAAGAAATGGCCAAACAAGCGACGTTGCGTGGAGTGAAAACCCATGTCGGCTCGCTGTCATCCATTTCCAATGCAGAGGAATTGCCATCGTTTGATGCCGTTACCCTGCTGTACGCATATGGTCATTTACCGAATGAGGCCAACAGATTGAAGGTTTTACGCAGCGCTTACGAGATGTTGCGGCCGGGTGGAGTCTTGATTTTTGATGCCTTTGATATTGCGGATGAGCACGAATGGGGTCCCGCGGCCTTGGCACAATTTGAACTCCAGCGGCTGGCGAGTCAGGGCTATGAAGTGGGTGATGTTTTCTACCGCCGAAATCAAGGAGAAGAACAGGCCTTTTTGCATTATTGCTCAAAAGATGGCCTGCGCTCATTGGTGCAAAAGGCTGGATTTAAGATCCGGGAAATGATCACGGTAGGCTACAATGATACTTCCGAAGAGCAGGCTACCGATGGTAAATTGTTCGTTGTAGCTGAGCGCTAACGGACGGGCTTATCCGAGCAGGATGGTCAGGCCTTGTCCGTAACGACTTTGTAGGTCGGATCTTCGAAGTGATTGACCTCGATAATTTCATCTGCGCGATCCAATAGTCTGCGACAATCTTCAGATAGATGCCGCAAGTGCACTGTTTTCCCCGCCTCTGCATATCGCGCGGTGAGCCGGTTTAAGGTTTCAATGGCAGACATGTCGGAAACACGACTTTCTTCAAAATCAATGACCACGTGTTCGGGATCGTTGGTGACGTCGAATTTTTCTTGAAACGAGGTGATGGAGCCGAAAAAGAGGGGGCCATATATTTCATAGTGCTTCCAACCGTTTTCATCTACCCGCTTGCGAGCGCGAATGCGAATGGCATTGTCCCAAGCAAACAAGAGTGCCGCGATGATGACACCGATCAAAACAGCGAGTGCTAAGTTGTGTAGAACCGCCGTGACGATGGTAACGACCAGCATGATCAATACATCGCTGGTGGGCATCCGGCGGAAAGTCCGCAATGAAGCCCATTCAAACGTTCCAATGGCCACCATGATCATGAGCCCGGTCAGGGCAGCCATGGGGAGTTGTTCAATCAATGGGGCGCCAAAGAGGATGAAGACCAAGAGCATAACAGCCGCTACAATGCCCGATAAACGCGCTCGCGCTCCTGATGACACGTTGATCAAGGATTGGCCGATCATGGCGCATCCGCCCATGCCACTGAAGAGTCCGCTGAGAATGTTCGCACTTCCTTGCGCTACACATTCGCGGTTGCCTTGTCCTCGCGTTTGTGTAATTTCATCGATGATGTTCAACGTGAGCAAGCTTTCAAGTAAGCCAACACCCGCCACGATGGCGGCATATGGGAATATGAGGGTCAATGTTGCCCAAGTCAACGGGACATTGGGAATGTGAAATGGCGGAAATCCGCCTTGGATAGAAGCTAAATCGCCAACTGTCTTGGTCTCTATCCCGGTGACGGCGACGATGGTAAAAACAATCAAAATTGCAGCCAAACCTCCCGGTATAGCCTTGGTGAGACGGGGTAAAAAAGCAATAACTGCCATCGAAAGCGCTACAAGTGCCCCGAAAATCAACAGTGATTCACCGCCAAGCCACCCGCCGTCACTGGTCCTAAACTGTTCAATCTGACTGCCTCCAATGATGATGGCGAGTCCATTGACAAATCCGAAAATAACAGGTTGCGGTACCAAACGCATCAATTTTCCCAAGCGAAGAAGACCCGCTCCGATTTGCAAGATTCCCGCCAAAATGACGGTAGCAAAGATGTACTCAGGTCCTTCTTGAATGGCAAGCGCTGCTATGACCACCGCGATTGCCCCCGTGGCTCCACTGATCATGCCAGGCCGTCCCCCCAAAACACTGGCGACAAGTCCCACCACAAAAGCAGCGTACAAGCCCGTCAAAGGACTGAGACCTGCAATCAATGCAAAGGCAATCGCCTCAGGAATGAGGGCCATAGCAACGGTCAATCCGCTGAGAATCTCCAGCTTGTAGTCTACGGTTTGTCTCAAGTCGAATAAGGCGAGGCGCATGCGATGGGGGAGTTGGAAAAATGCGCGAAAGTACTCCATTCAATGTGTTAATGGGCTATGATTTTCATGGAATTGGCAGCAACTTGCTGGTATGAAACGATTTCGATTTATTCAAAGCCTAGGATTCATTGCAGCAGCACCTTTAGCCGCCTCATCATTGGGTCCTGTTGTGGCAGCTAAATCAAGAGGTATGAGTGGAGGATGTGCGCTGGTTCCATCAGAAACAGCCGGTCCATTTCCGCTAGATCTCACAGACAATGGTTTTTATTTCAGGCAAGACATTCGCGAGGATCGCACGGGCATTCCGTTGCGCCAGAAAATTCGGGTAGTAGGATTGGAGAATTGTGAGCCGATGGCCAATGTGCGAGTGAATATTTGGCATTGCGATGCAGAAGGCAATTATTCAGGCTACGGCACAGAAGTCGGGACGACCTATTTACGCGGTTACCAGTTGACCGATGCCAACGGTGAATGCGAGTTCCTAACCATTTTCCCAGGCTGGTATCCCGGTCGAACCACGCACGTACATTTTCAAGTGCATGTGAGCACATCGTACAGTGCGGTGTCCCAGTGGACCTGGTTGGGCGCTGACGCGCAAGCGCCGACTTTAGCGCATCCGGCACTGTATCCAGAAGGGCCGGACCCCCTGCCACCGACGTCCGATGGCGTTTTTGCGGATGGATTTGACTTGCAAACGGCTGATTTATTGTGGGATGAAGCCGCTCAGGAGTATGTCTCCAATTATGAAGTGACGGTGCAGGGCACAGGTGTGAGTGGAGTGGGACATCTCGAACGGATGGCTGCTGCGGTCATTGAAGTGAAACAAAACGCACCGAACCCATTTAGGGATCGCACTGCGATTGGTTTTGTTTTGCATGAGCCGGCCAACGTGCGGTGGTCTTTGTGGTCTGTGTCCGGTCAATGTGTATTCCAATCCGAAATCGGTTCTCTTGCTGCTGGTCAACACGATATTGACGTGAATCCAGGGCGTTTGGGATTGCCGGGCTCGTCCTATGTGTACCAGTTGGATGCGACCACTTCCAAAGGGACGTATACGGCTGTCAAGCGCATGACGCACTTGGCTTCTTGAT
>JAPKAW010000292.1 GCA_028825055.1 Flavobacteriales bacterium
TGAATACCATGAATTTTACACGGCTTTTTCCCTACCTCGTTTTTACTGTTCTCAATTTTGGGGGGCTCGCTGTGGGGTCTTTTTTCACAGGACCTGGCGTTGCTTCAACGTGGTATCAGATGTTGCCGACCGCCCCCTGGACACCGCCGGGATGGGTGTTCGGTGCGGCTTGGACAACCGTGATGATCGGATTTTCTTGGTTCATGGGCAGTCTTTGGAATGCCGATCAAGCCGCATCATTCAGACAAAGAACCATGAGGTTGTTTGCCGTGAGTTGGGTATGCAATGTGGCCTGGAATCCGTTGTTTTTCTATGCCCAAGCCATCGAATGGGCCCTCGTGGTCATCACTGCGCTTTACGTTGTTCTTTTTGTGCTCATGCTTCACAGTTCGAGTGCACCCTCACCGAATGCGGGCAAGTGTGGCATTCTACCGTACGTCCTGTGGCTCACCATTGCCATTTCACTCAACGCGTACCCAGTCTTTGTGGCATAGGTTCAGGCCGAGTACCAAGGGGCAAGTGCCCAAAACGAGGAGCTTATGGGTTGATTTTCCAGTGGATTCCCATTGTGCCATAAATGGGCCCGAAACCCCATTGAGATGCACGGCTTCGCTCTTGAAACCTGCATTGTATTTTTAGGGAGAAGGAGGAGGAGAGGGGCTGATCAATGCTCAAGCCAAGGGAGGAGACAACATCTGTAAACCGTCCTCCGGCTGCGGCACCCCAGGCTCCTTCCGCAGTCGGGAGTACTTTTTGAGCCACAATGGAAAGTCCTGCTTGAAGTCCGAGTGAAGGGGCGTATTGGTTCGGGCCCAGAGTTCGCTCAAATCCCATTTGAATTGGACTTACGCTATATCGGGCTAGATGTTTGGAGTCATCCGGGAGGAAGTGAATGTATGCGGCGGAGAATCGGGTCTTCCAATGTTGGCCCACCCTGAACTGAGCGCCAGCTTCCAGTCCGGCGCCGATTGAAGTGAAGTCTTTCATTCCAAATGCAGGACTTGCCGCGTTGATTCCAATATCGAATTGCGCTGGAAGAAACTGAGCACTGACGGGGTTCAGCGCGCCCCAAAGTAGAGCAGCAATCAGGAAGAGTCCGTGTCGTGGATTCATTTGGTAAGGTTGGGCATTATATGTGTTTACTCTTGGGTTGGCGAAAATGTGACAACCGAGCGAGTCGTTATCGCAACTCCACACCTTCAATGAATGCTGCCACCCCTTCCATGAAAACGATTCGGTCATCCCACATGCAGAGATGGGAGCCTGTCTCGCACGTCAAACTTTGTCCGTCTTGCACCAATCCCGCTTGACGTTTCATCGCTTTGGGATCCATGGTGTCGTGTGTGGCCCCAACCATGAGCGTAGGCGTGGCGATTTCGTTCAATCGGTTGGTGATGTCCCAATCGATTAAGCGGCCTCCCACTTTGAATTCACTGGGTCCTTGCATCAAATCGTAAAGGGGGTAATTCAAACGAGAAAATGACACATCGACCTCTTCTGGCCATTCACTCAGTCGACAGATGTGCTTGTTGTAAAATTCCCGTTGGACCAAGTCTAGGTAGACTTCATTTTGAAAGTCTCCCGCCTCCTCATAGGCATTGAGTGAATCGACAAGGGTGGGACGCATTTGAGGTCTGAGCACTTCGCGGTTGTAAGCGGCGTATTCTGGAATGCTTGACACCATGTTGCAGACGATCAATCCGTTGAGGTTTTCGGGGTGCTTCAGCGCATATTCCATGGCCAGGATTCCTCCCCAGCTATTGCCCAATAAATAGAAATTTGACGCGTCGTATCCCAATGCCTTTCTCACTTCCTCCACTTCCTCTACCCACCGGTCGATGTTCCAAATATCCTCCGTCGGTTGGTCGCTAAAAAAGCTTCCGAGTTGATCGTACATCACGATTTCGTATCCATAGTCGGTGGGCAAATCATAGGCAAGAGACAGCAGGTATTCATGGGTCGCTGCCGGACCGCCGTGCAATGCTAAGATGCAGACATCGGGATTCTCGCCAAAAGTCTGTGTGAACACGCTGTAGCCATTGGATAACTCAATCCGTCGCGCTCCCTCCTCGGCCCACTTTGCTTCCCGTTCTGTCTGCTGTTCGGCAGTAAACTCCATGGCATAAGGTGACGACGGTGCGTCTTCACTGCGCAAATCGGCAATGTTCGACTCTTCAGAGTTGGATTGACAGCTCGAAAGACTCAACAAGGCTGAAAGTGCAGCGAAGGCAAAAGTTGAAAACAGGGGAGTCGCATAGGATTTCATCGCAGAAGGTTTAGTGCATTCAAAAGTGCAACAAAAAACGACTACACGCGTCATTGTCGACACGAGCACGGAACCTTATTAGTTTGGAATTTACGCTCCATTGTCCCGTTGAAAAAGCCGTTGTTTGGATGGAATGCAATGCAAAGAGGTTTTTAGCTTACTCAGCCTAAAGGGGTTGCGATAGGAGACGTTTGTTGCACTATACTGCATCTTTAAACGAAAAAGGGTCGATTCAAATGAGGTTTTTCAAGACGTTCTTGGTGGTGTTTTTCAGTCTGTTTTTTCAGGCACCTTTTGCTCTGGGGCAAACCTTCTCAGTCTTGCCTTACTTGCAGGATGCATCACCCCATGAGATGGTTGTTTTATGGGAAA
>JAPKAW010000034.1 GCA_028825055.1 Flavobacteriales bacterium
AACTCAAAGCCCGTTTGCGTCGCGCCCCATCCCGCAAAAGCCGTCAAGACGACCAACACGGCAGAAAGGCGCAGTGGGCGCTGAATAGAGCGGGTGAGCCGCTCTCGATACCGGGATTCGCGGCGCTCAAACCAGCGGTTAAAAGCAGATGTCTTGTTTTCTTCTTGACGCTCTCGGCCTTGCAACAACAAGCCGGCCATGAGCGGAACCACAGCGATTGAAAACACATAGGACGCCAGCATGCAAGCCGTTACGGTCATGGCCAACGGACCGAACAAGTCCCGCGCGATGCCTGTGAAGAACAAGATGGGAACAAACACAGCCACAATGGCCAAGGTGGACGCTAAGACCGGACCGGCCATGGCTTTTGCGGCCGCTTGGGCTGACTCCATGGAGGAATCGCCCGCTTGCATGCGGCGCTCGATGTCTTCCAACATCACAATCGCATTGTCTACGAGCAGTCCCAAAGCAAGGGCAATTCCACCCAAGGTGATGCTATTGAGCCCTTGCCCCATCGCATGCAATGCAATCAATGCGGCGATCACGCTCATGGGAACCGACATCACGGCAATCCATGCGAAACGCGCACGGCCTAGAAATACGAGTAGAACGAGAGCCACGAGCACAAGTCCGCCCAAACCAGCACCCACCAATCCATTGATCGAACGACGCACATACGAGCTCTGGTCAAAAATGACATTGAGCTGCACATCATCCGGCAGACGTTCTTTTAGCTTCGGAAGTGCCGCGCGAACGGCTTCGACCGCCTCAATCGTATTGCTTCCGGATCGCTTGAAGATGGGCAAGTAGACTTGATTTTTGCCGTCGACGCGGACAATGTTGGTTTGGATGGCCGCCGCATCAGCTGCAAAACCGATGTCCTTGACTTGGATTGCCCGGCCGTCCTTGACCGAAAGGACAATATCGTTGAAGTCTTCGACTTCTTTGATCATTCCTTGCGCATCGATGCTGTAGTTGATGTCGCCAATTTCTGCGATGCCACTCGGGATCATCGTCGTGTTGCGCTTGATCGCGTCGTTGACTTCGGTCTGCGTGAGGCCATACGCTTCCAGCATCACCGGGTCAACGTAGATGTGGATGCGGCGCTTGGTTCCACCATAAGCAGCCGGCGCGATGATGCCTTTGACTCCGCTGAGCATCTGCCGCAGAGCGTAGTAGGCGACATCGTACAATTCCTTTCCGGACTTCTCATCGCTCGAGGCGGTGAGCAACATGAGCGGTGTCGACGCGGTCGGGTCAAACGGCTGCACCATCGGAGGTAAAGTCCCCGGCGGCTGGTAATACATATCACTCATGGCATACGCCGAGGTATTGGCCATGGCTTCCGCCGGATCGATGTCCTCCCGGTAGTGGTTGGTAACAATACTCACCCCCATCAAACTCTTAGATTCCTGCTTCAGTATCCCGTTGGACTGCCCGGTCCAACGTTCCATCCTACTGGTGATGTCCTTCTCCACCACCTCGGTGGGCATGCCGGGGTACAATGTCAAAATCTGCATGGCAGACTTGCGGAATGCCGGCAAAATATCCACCTGCATCCGCGGCACGACCACAGTACCCAAGATGACCAACGCGAGCAGCGCAACCGCTACGAAAAAAGGATTCTTAAAGGGACCTTGGATCATGCCTCTAAGGTCGGACGCGGAGCCAGGCGAATCGCGCAAAAACCCAGCAGTTACTCACAAATCATTCCACGAATGAGCTGCTTCCAAAATGAGCTGTTGGCTGCAGCATAGGGATTAACATCACTGCCGCCGAACTGCGGCTTTTGCGCTTACGTTTGTTCTTCAAAACAGCTCAATATGGATTTTTACGTGATTTTATTTGTTCTCTCTACGCTTTGGGTGGGTCCATTTTGGTTTGCCATGCTCCTTCAGCCGGAAACCGCGAAAACGAAACAGTTGCTCGATGGCCCCTGGTTCTTCATCGGCCCCATCGCGATTTGGTTTCTCGTCATGGGCCTGAACCCACAAGGCCTCGCGGATTTCATGAACTGCGGATCTCACCCCGATGGTTTTTTGGCAGGGTTGGCCGAGGGGATGGGAACAAAGGCGGGAATCACTGCACTGTGGGCGCACGTGGTAGCCGGCGATATTGCTGTGACTCGGTGGATTTGGCAGGACAGTTTAAAGCGACAGGGACGGCTATGGGCAACACGAATCGCCGTCTTTTTTGGTATAATGATGATGCCTTTGGGGCTGGCTATCCACTTGGCAATCAGAGGCCAAAAGCCCCGCGATTGACCTCTATGCATACAGCGTTTTCAATCCCTTCGAATCCAAACGCAGTTTCTAAAAACACCATTGCACTTCTCTTTGATTCGATTGCCTACCACCCTGTATTCGGTCTGCTGCATGGTGCCTAGAATTGGAGTGTACTGAAATGACGCGCTGTCCGGGTAGAGTAAGACTGTAATGGTCGTGTCTACATGTAAAAAGTTGTACGTCCCAGAATGTGCTTCACCATTCTGAAATTCAAACGTGTAATATCCTGGGATTCCGTCGGTGACATCCGCGTCCTCAAACACCATCAATTCCGGTCCGTTTTCCTCGCAATTCGAACATCCGCTATCAACGTCAATGTCATACGTTCCGAGGATTTTCTCTTGGATCGGCTTGCACCCAACCAGGGCAAGAGAGCAACTCAAAAAAACGATTACGGATTTCATATCCCACAATATCGGGAACTCTCAGCGAAACGGGCTCACCCTCATCTATCAGTCAATAAATTACAAGCGAGTAAACCAAAAACGGGAGACCGCATTGCTGCAATCTCCCGTTTGGTGCCCGAATATCACTCATTACTCATTTTTTCAAGAGTTCAAAGCAGGGTCTATTTTTGACGGCCCCGGCAGTACATAGAAGCCGCCGGTGAAACCTCGTACATGACTTTTTCACAATCTGAAACAATCTGATTTATGAATGCTAATTCAGCTGCAGACCCTGGGGGATACTTCTCCAAAAATGCGGCGACCATTCTTGTGTCAGGTGTTTTCTTTAATGCATTTCTCAAATTCTCCTGTAATCGTGAAGTATCCATATAATGGTCAAAAATAGCCATCGTGATTTTGGCGTTGGCCTCCACTAAAGGCTGAGACACATGACTTACACCAATCAGTCCCAAAATCGCTTCATTCAAAGTTTGACCCTGCTCGAGCGAAGCCAAAAACTCGTCTGCACCCTCGGTTAGAAGACCTCCATATTCCTCCATACAAAGCTCATATTCTTGAGCGGTTACCTCATGTCCATCTTGATTCATCTCATTGACATATGACTCAATCAGCACCAGAGTTTCCTCCATCGAAAGGGACGTATGAGAGGTTTCCTGTGGTTGCTCTTTAATCGATGAAAATGCAGGCTTCTCGAGACCATTGTTGTTTTGCAGCTCGCTTGCGTGAGGTTTACCGGTCATGAATTCTGTTTTATCTCGATTTCTGAAAAACCGCTTGGTTCTCTTTGATTTACCATCCTTTTCATCCAACGCAGCGAACATCAAATCCAATTGCTGCGCGAAACCTTCTTCAAGGCTGTCCAGCCTTGTATCAATCTGATCGACTAGATTTCTTAATCCATTGGTCTCAAGTCCAATTGATGCATTCACGATATTGTAAACATCATTCGTTCCATCTTCCCAAGCCACAGCAACAATTTCAGGAATTTGCGAAAATGAAATCCTATCTGGGTCAACAGCAACACCCGAGCCATCGTGTTCCCCTGAAGGAATGATATAGTCCCCTTTCTTTACATTTCCTACAACACGAACGGGAACCTGCCCCATGAACGCGACTTTCTCGAAGTTGACCTCATTTGCTTTACCCGGATCATTCCCCAAAACAATTGGACTTGTGGAAATAACTAGATTATGGTCTGAATGATCCGTACCATAGGACAACCTTCCCGACTTAACACCCACGATCTCTCCCGGCAGGTAATCCTCTCGATAATTTTCTTTTTCAATCCACTCCGCATAATCCGCGGCTCCAGATTTATACGCTACTCCTATTCGATTAAAGTAAAAGGCTTGCCCTGCCGCTGCCGCACCAGTGTAAACACCTAAAGCAATATACGCGCCTGTCAGATTCGCTGTGGTCATACCTATGAATCCACCTGAAACCCCCGCTTTGATCGCTTCTGCGATAGGTTCGGCAACATCAACATCCACAAACCCAACCCCAGGAATACCTTCTGATATTCCCTTACCAGCTGATGAAGCAACAGCCTTGATGGTAACGGCCAAATCAAATTTTATGACTCCGATATCAATAAGAGATGAAGCAATCCCTGCAGCTCCATCACTGGCTATACTGGTGTAATCTGGATTGGAAAATACTTGACCGGGCTGTTCCCCTTCAATTGCCCCTACAACATATCCCTCTTTGTCGACAAAAGTGAGGAAATCATTTCCATTTCCAGGATTACTTTGATCAACTCGAATGGCTATACCATTCGAGTTTCCTGCTCCTTTCCCATCGACCACCATGCCGTAATGCTGGACTTGACCATATGTGATATCTGAATCTGGCGATGAGACGTTGGGCCTATGCTTAATCTCTAAATTAGTTGCTTCTTTACCAATATGAAAGGACGTCGCTTCAGAGGTAAACGAAGCGCCTTTCAGCCATGTATTGCCCCCTACCTCTAAATTATAGCCTACCGTTGCATGTTTTGTAATATCGGCAGACCCTGTCATTGTAAGGTCTCCCGCAATTGACTGATTGCCTGTAAGAGTAAACGGCCCCTTCATGGAAATTCCTTCTGGTCTTACGGTTAGCTGATCACCAAATGTTACATTTCTCCCCACCGTAAAATCATGCGCAACAGAGGCATTATGACCTGCAGTCAAATCTTCTCTAAAATAACCCTGATCGGATTCAATCCAGCCATACCCTTCAACATCCGAGTGCATTTTCACCCCATGTCTGCGGCCCAACACGATAGCATTCGTAACGGTCAATGAATCATGTAAAAAGACATTTTCTGTCACATCAAGCGTTGAATCAAGTCGCGTTTTACCCCCCACAACCAATCTACCGGCAACCGCCAGTTCTTTGGTCTCAAGACCTCCATTGGCAAAAGTTGTCCCCTCAATAGTGGCAGTCCCTTGTACAAATAAATCTCCCATTACACTGAGGTTCGAATCGGTCCGTACAATCCCAGAAAAAACAGATTCACCATTGACATACAAATTGCCTTTATTCAAAATTTGTTTTTCAATGGTTAGGCTATCTGAGGAACCTAGGAGACTTCCGTCATCCAGATTCCTTGACATCCGAGAATGAAGGGTGTCAATGTTCGCCATCCACCTTTCAAGTTCGAATGGGTTTTGCTCAACAACCATACTAGATCCAACCTGAAATCTAGAAGTAACTCCTGGCTGAATAGTCACCACGGCAACAGATTCGATAACACAACCCCCCAATCCATCGGAGCCATTTGTGCATTCTCCATCGCAGTTTTTGCCCGGATCGGGATAATTCTGCACGCCAGTCGTTCCATCGCAATCGCATGCTGATGCATTTAAAGGCTTACAACCACATTCGAATATCGCCCCCGGCCCTCCGCAAACACCACACGCATCCACTTGCTCCCCCGGAACTAAACAGAGGTCGACGTTATCGCAAATTCCATCTCCGTCAACATCCGCTTGGCACTTACCTCCACAAACCCCCAATGCATCGAGTGAGTCACCATAGCAGTTGCAATGTGTTGGACCAATCGATCCTTCACCACCACAAACATTGCATTCGTCCAAATAATCGCATTGTGCTTCGTCATGGAACGTTGCGGTGGCAATGAAAGTACAGCTCTCTCCGTCGGTACAACCCACGACCTCTTCGCTATCACAGAGTCCGTTTCCGTTCACGTCAGCCTGTGTGCTATCGCAATTGCAATAGCCCTCAGGAAATCCTGGACCACCGCAATTATCGCACTCATCAAACTCATGACAATCCCCTTCCATATTTGCCGTGGCATCAAAATTGCAGGCATTGGAATTCATGCATCCCGTAATTTCCGAATCGTCGCAAATGCCATTATCATCCGCATCTACTTCGCAAAAAAGCGGATCACTCTCCGGCAGACACTGACCAATTACGTCAAGCAATGCACCATCGCAATCACAATCAGTCTCTGGCAAATCGACAGCTAAAGCTCCTGAACAGCCACATGTACCCGGAGGAACACAAATTGGATCTTCACTTGACGTATCAACTGTTGCCAATGCATTGTAATTGCATGCATCCTCATTCATACAGCCCTCTACATCATCGACATCGCATGTGCCATTTCCATCTAAATCTCCATTAATTACCCAATAGTCTGGATGAGTCGCATAAGCAACACCCTCAGAATCGGTAGGAATTGTTATCGAGCCATCATTATTATTAATACCACAATAATCACAAGCTCCATCCAAATAAACACAAGGCGACTCACTCCCTGAAAACATCCACTCAATATTTGCATCAGGATCGAAATTACAAGCTGTGGCATCCATACACCCAATGATCTCCGCCTCATCACAAATTCCATTGTCATTGATGTCGTTATCTTCGAGTACACCTTTACCATCGCCGTGAGGCGCAGCACCAATCGTCTGGGAACACACCCAACATCCAGCTCCGTTTCCGTTAGCGTTGTCACCTACTAATACCGTGTGCTCGAAAAAGCAGTTGTGTTGTTCGTTTGCTGAAGAATTGTAATTACAAGCTGTAGTCTCCATGCATCCGATTACGGTTTGAATACACGCGCCCCCAGCATTGTAGATCCTACCTTCACCGCATGAATCACCCGTGTACTTACAATTGGAGTTTACAGTGAACCCTCCGGCAATATAATTGTGAGCGTCAGGATCGTTGCAACCGTAAGTTGTTTGCGCTGACACACTTAGAGAACCAAACAAAACCACAAACAACAACGTTAATAAATTCTTCATAGAGACATTTGATTAATCACTAAAGATAGCCTATTTAGCTATAATTTACAACGTTTTGACGATGTTTTGTGGGTTTCATGGCTCCATTGTATTGAGTGATTCGGTGAAACGCCCCATGCTGATTTTATGGATTTACGCAAATGACAACCTGGAAGCTGTGCTTCAACACAAGGGGCTGAATGATGATGCCACGAATTCCCCTTTTTTTCTAAGACGCCGCAGGAGGTTGAAAAAACCAAAAACGGGAGACCGCATCGCTGCAATCTCCCGCTTGGTACCCGGAGCGGGACTTGAACCCGCACGACCGTGAGGTCAACAGATTTTAAGTCTGTCGTGTCTACCAATTCCACCATCCAGGCATGTGGCGAACCACGGCGCAAATTACGGCATTAAATCGCGAAGGTTGAAGGGGTTTTTTGCTTTTGCAAAATTACAAAGACTGTAAGCCCGAAGCGATGCGTTGAGCAGACCCGGCATTGGCCTTAGCAAACAACTGGGCCTGAAGTCCTTTCTCTTTCAACTCCTCTAAATCCAATAAGGCATGTTGAACGGAAGCCGTCAGTGCTTCTTCCGAATTTACAATGCACAATCCTCCGCTGGACTCTAAAAGCTGAGCCTCCAGAAAACGACCGCAATTCGGTCCCACCCAGATTGGCACACCATGCGCAGCCGGCTCCAGCGTGTTGTGAATCCCAGATCCAAAGCCACCTCCAACAACCGCAGCATTCGCGACAGCATAGATGCGTGTGAGAAACCCCATCGCATCGACAATCAAGACCTGCGAAGGCGGCAACGCTGCGTCTGAATTGATCGAGCGGTAGTCGCTCCAGACGACAGCCTCTCTTCCCCGTTTTTTCCAAGCCTCTTTTTGAGCAACAATCGAATCCGAAGTCCACTCATGAGGAACCACAATGACACAGGTGTTTTCAGGCCAATTGACCGCTAGCATGGATTCCGCTTCCGGTTTCCAAGCACTACCAAGAACGACACATGTCCGCGAGTTAATCCACCGAATCAGCTGTTCATCAGGATGCTGAGCGGATTCCTGAACCGTTTGCAAAACACGATCAAATCGCGGATCTCCCATGACTTTGGCTCCTGGAATCCCACAACGAATCAGCGTCTCTTTCGATTGCTCGTGCTGCACCCAGATCGCATCCAACTTCCCCCAAACCTTTCGGTACCACGCACCGCCTGCACGAAATGGCCAACGCCCTTCGACCGCGTGTGCGGCAAAGACCACACAAGGAACTTCCTTTTTTTGCAAAGCTGCCAACCAATTGGGCCAAACCTCATACTTCACAAGTGCCAGCCAAGCAATGGCCGGGATTGACTCCTCCGTTCGAGTCGCAGCGGCCAAAAATTGCCTCACATGCCTTGGACGATCCAAAGGTGACGGCGCCACACAATCCCGCTCCGTCCACCATTCTGGTTGCTGTTTATGAAACGCATTCCAACCCGAGGGGCTGAAAAATGTCAAGAGGAATCGGGCTGTTGGGTTAGCCTTTCTATAGGCCTCCATCACCGGACGAGCCTGTTCAAACTCACCGACAGATGCACAGTGAACCGCATGCCATTGATCTCCTGCAGAAAGCCCGTTGGTAGCCTCGGACAGTACCAACCAACCTTGCCTGCGCATCTTCACCCACCCCTTGGCTTTCTTGTGACCACAGCTTGATGCCAGCCACAAAAGGCCGCCATAGATCGTCATAAAAAAGCTGTGCACTGTCCGCATCAATTCCAATGTTCGACCGCAGTGCGTTTATAGAGGTGAAAGACCCACCCCACTTGAATACCTCCGTAAATGTCCAGTCGCGGGGAGTCGTCCGTAGTTTGGGTGTCAAAATTCATCGGGCGTTGAGGCCAGGTTTTTGCTTCCCACAACTGCACACCTGCAAACCAGTTGACCAATCCATTGTCCGACATGTGCCAGTACCCTGCAAATTGCTTGAAAGCCACACCCCACGTGAACCGATCATAACCTGAAAGATAGGGTTCATCCAATTGGGTGATAGGATTCTCCGTATTCTCAAAATGCACGCGGTGGTGCACCGACCCCACACCAAGATTGATAAGCACTCCCGAGTTTGCATTGGTCCTGCGCAACGGAAAGAGCCGTCCGGCATCTAGCGTCACCAAACCACTCCGACCCGACAAGGCAAGCAATGCCACCTGTCCTTCGTTGTCAATCAATTGCCCTGCAGGATTCAGTAAGTTGGACAAAACACCTGGCTCAACAAGCGTCATTCCAAAACCAAAATCAGCTTGTACTCCCGTGTAAAAACCCGATGGGAATTTCACATGAAGACCCATTCCCACATTGCCTCCTTGGGTGAATCGACTGCCCAAATCTCCCGCGCTCGCTCCGACGCCTCCATGCAAATGAAAATGAGGAGAAAACAAAGCGCTATCGCGCACGGAACGGGTTTGCGCGCCGGCATCCTGGACCATTAAAAGACACGCCAAAAAGCAAAGTAGAACCGGCATCCCCTCTGCAGGCAAATGGACTAGAGACACCCGGCATGGAAACATTCGAAACATGCCGCAAGTTACCAAGGGAAGCTTTGTATTTGTTGGGGGAACCATCGCCTTTGATTTGTTGTCCCCTTTGTACTTTAGCTTCCTATCCTGACTGCAACCCATGGAACCCATTCACATGGTCGATTTGATCGGCCAACACGCTGCCATCGAAAACGAGCTCAATGTAGCCATGCAGCGCGTGGTGAAAACGGGGGCCTTTGTCAAAGGCCCCGAAGTCAAGGCGTTCTCTGAAGAGCTCCAAACATATACCGGTTCCCGGTTTGTCATTCCTTGCGGAAACGGAACGGATGCGCTTCAAATCGCACTGATGGCCTTGGGCGTTGGCCCGGGTGACGAAGTCATCACGACCGGATTCACGTTCATCTCTACGGTGGAAGTCGTGGCCTTATTGGGGGCTACACCAGTGCTAGTTGACGTCCATCCAGACACGTTCAACATCAATACGGAACAAGTAGCTGCTGCCATCACTCCAAGAACCAAGGCCATTGTTCCGGTGCATTTGTTCGGT
Organism: Flavobacteriales bacterium; assembly: GCA_028825055.1. GTDB lineage: Bacteria > Bacteroidota > Bacteroidia > Flavobacteriales_D > Sanyastnellaceae > UA16. Next base: position 10,004 of record JAPKAW010000034.1, read on the forward strand.
CAAATGGCGGACATGGATGCCTTGCTCGCTCTTTCGGAGAAGTCAGGAGTTCCGCTCATCGAAGACAATGCCCAAGCCATTTCAGCTCGCTGGTATGGAGCAAAGGGCAAGCGAAAAAACGCGCCCCAATCGGGTACGTTGGGTTTGATGGGCACCACCAGCTTCTTCCCCTCCAAAAACTTGGGCTGCATGGGAGACGGCGGGGCCATTATGACCAACGACGAAACCATCGCCCGGAGGCTCCAGCAAATTGCGAACCACGGGATGTCCAAACGCTACCACCACGATGTGGTGGGCTTGAATTCGCGCTTGGACGGCATGCAAGCGGCCATTTTGCGGGTCAAGCTCCAGTATCTCGATGCGTATTGTGCGGCACGACAGGAAGCCGCAGCGCGTTACGACACCCTTCTCAAAGACATTCCCGGTATTCAGATTCCGAGCCGCGACTTGCGGAGTTCGCATGTTTTTCACCAGTACACCCTCCAAGTAGACCCCGATCATCGTGATGCTCTAGTCGAGCAAATGAAGGCCAACGGGATTCCAACGGGGGTTTATTATCCAGTTCCGGGTCATCGGCAGAAGGCGTTTTCAACCTTTGGGTTTTCTATTGAAGCTTACCCCGTTTCTGATGCCTTGGCTGCCCGGGTCATTTCATTGCCCATGCACACTGAGCTCACCAAATCGCAGCAGCATACCATATGCGACACTTTGATTAAATTTGTAAAGCAGTAGAACCTGCTTGATTTGAAGAAAACATACATGAAAATTGCAGTCATAGGAACAGGATATGTAGGGTTAGTGACAGGAACCTGTTTCGCGGAAACCGGGAATGATGTCATTTGCGTCGATATCGACCAACCGAAGGTCGAATCCATGCAAGCAGGAAAGATCCCCATCTACGAACCGCATTTGGATGTGTTGTTCGAACGCAATATCAAAGCGGGACGACTCACCTTTACCACAGAGCTAAAAAGCGCCATCCAGGACGCATCGTTAGTTTTTTTAGCGCTACCAACACCCCCCGGAGAAAACGGCTCCGCTGACTTAAGCTATGTCTTAGGTGTTGCAGAACAATTAGGGCGCTTGATGGAAGACTACAAGGTCATCATTGACAAAAGCACTGTGCCCGTGGGGACGTCAGAACAAGTCCGCAAAGCAGTTGCTGCAAATGCACGTGTCGATTTTGACGTTGTTTCCAATCCTGAATTTCTGCGTGAAGGCTTTGCCGTAGACGATTTCATGAAGCCCGACCGTGTAATTATCGGCTGCTCAAGCATACGAGCTCAGCAACTCATGGAAGAATTGTACAGGCCATTTGTACGTCAAGGCAACCCCATCCTGTTCATGGATGAAAAGAGCGCGGAGTTGACAAAATACGCGGCGAACTCGTTCTTGGCTACGAAGATTACATTCATGAACGAAGTCGCCAACTTCTGCGAGCTCGTGGGAGCTGATGTCGACAAGGTGCGTCGAGGTGTGGGTACGGACACACGAATTGGTTCGCGCTTCCTGTTCCCTGGCATTGGATATGGCGGAAGCTGCTTCCCGAAAGACGTCCAGGCACTTCACCAAAGCGGTGCGGAAATAGGCTTTGATTTCGCAATCCTCGATAGTGTGATGCGTGTCAACGAAACCCAGAAGATAATTTTGTTTGATCCGATGCGGGATTATTTCAAAGGAGACTTAAAAAACAAGAAAATCGCTTTGTGGGGATTGGCTTTCAAGCCCGAAACAGATGACATCCGCGAAGCGCCAGCCCTATACATGATCAATAAGCTGACCGCCGCAGGCGCCCACATTGTGGCGTTCGATCCAGAAGCCATGGACCATGTTCGCGAAATGATTGGGGATCAAATTGAATACCGCGACTCAGCTATGGACGCGCTGAACGGATGTGATGCTTTGCTCATCTGCACAGAATGGCAGGTATTCCGCAATCCAGACTACGCCAAAATGAAACAAGCTATGACCGGTCACGCGATTTTTGACGGCCGCAATTTGTACGATTTGGAGGTAATGCAGAAGCACAACTTCTACTACAAGAGCATCGGAAGATCGACCATCCACCCTCTAACGAATAACTGATGCAGCGCGTTCTCATCACCGGCGCGGCTGGCTTTCTCGGATCCCACCTCTGCGACCGGTTCATCCGAGAAGGCTTCCGTGTAGTGGCCATGGACAACCTGATAACAGGTGACATGAAGAACATCAATCACTTGATGGATCACGAGCGCTTCACCTTCCATCACCACGATGTCACAGAACACATCGAAATCGAAGGCGAACTCGATCACATTCTACATTTCGCATCGCCCGCGTCTCCCATTGACTATCTCAGGATTCCGATCCAGACCTTGAAAGTTGGTTCATTGGGAATTCACAATTGTCTGGGTTTGGCCAAGAACAAAGGAGCCCGGGTCACCATCGCTTCTACCAGCGAGATCTATGGCGATCCTGAGGTGCACCCACAGCATGAGGAGTACTTCGGCAATGTGAACATCATCGGACCTCGAGGTGTCTATGACGAAGCCAAACGTTTTCAGGAATCCATGACGATGGCGTACCATCGTTACCACGGTGTGGAAACACGAATTGCGCGAATTTTCAACACCTACGGGCCGCGGATGCGCTTGAATGACGGACGCGTGTTGCCGGCCTTCA
>JAPKAW010000035.1 GCA_028825055.1 Flavobacteriales bacterium
ATGCTCTCTTCGGCCTTTGCAGGTCACGACCTCATCATGGAGGCATATGCTCTGGCCCAGAAGGAGAAATATCGCTTTTTCGCTTACGGCGATGCGTTGCTAATCAAGTAATTTGAAACTTTTGGCGAGAAGGCTCGTCATTGTGGAACTTCTTGAACGAGATTTGAAGCCTTATTAAAGGTCAACTCTCCATGAACATTTCGAACATCTCTTTGAGCCGGGTTTTCACCGCCGGTGCCATTATAGCAGCCGGTGCGTTTTTCGCCAGTGCTTCTTTCACTCCTACAGAATCCAACGCTGAATTGGCGATTGGTGCTGTGGCACCGCTATCTGACGTCAAAATGACAAACGTCGATGGTTCCGCCATGAGCCTCGTGGACGCTGCCGGTAAAAACGGCCTGCTAGTTGTTTTTAGCTGCAACACCTGTCCTTTTGTTGTCGGTAACGGAACGAAAAGTGATGGCTGGGAAGGGCGTTACAATGAAACAGCCGCAAAAGCTGCCGCCTACGGTTTCGGTATGGTCTTGATCAACTCAAACGAAGCCAAACGCGACAACCACGACAGCATGGAAGCCATGCAATCTCATTCCAAAGAGCAGGGCTATTCCATGCCATACCTCATGGATTCAAAGCACACACTTGCAGATGCATTCGGGGCTTTAAAGACTCCACACGTATACTTGTTGGACCAGGACATGACATTGATCTACCGCGGTTCATTGGATGACAACGTTAGCGATGCTGCGGCAGTCACTTCATTCTATGCTATGGATGCAATGGCAGCAGCAAGCATGGGAAAACCGTGTGAGGTGTCCATAACCAAAGCCATTGGTTGTTCCATCAAGCGTGTTCAGTAATTCCTTTTAAAGCGGCAAGTTCCCGTGCTTCTTGCGCGGCAAAGTGTCCACTTTATTCTCGAGCATTTTGAATGCTCGAATCAGCTTGGCCCGGGTGTTGCGCGGAAGAATCACTTCATCCACGTAGCCTCGGGCCGCTGCATTGTAAGGGTGCGCAAATAGTTCGGCGTATTCCGACTCCTTCTCCTTCCATGTATCCTCTGGATTGGGTGACGCTGCAATTTCCTTTCGGAATATGATTTCTGCCGCACCTTTTGCACCCATGACCGCGATCTCAGCTTTGGGCCAAGCAAAGACCAAGTCCGCTCCAATGTGCTGGCTATTCATAACGTCATAAGCGCCTCCGTAAGCCTTCCGAGTGATCACAGTAATACGAGGAACAGTCGCTTCGCTGAATGCATAAAGCAGTTTGGCGCCATTGGTAATGATGCCGTTCCATTCCTGATCAGTTCCAGGTAAAAAACCGGGGACATCCTCAAAAACCAACAGCGGAACATTGAATGCGTCACAAGTCCGCACAAACCGAGCGGCCTTTGTCGATGCTTTAATATCCAAAACCCCCGCCAAAAAAGCGGGCTGGTTTGCAACAAGACCGATACTTTGACCTGCCAATCGTGCAAATCCGCACACCATGTTTTCCGCATGGTCCTTCTGAACCTCTTTGAACGAATCGGCATCTACCGTCTCGTGGATGACTTGACGTATGTCATACGGCTGCTGTGCACTTTCCGGAATCACCGTGTCGAGATGAGGACGGGTTTCGTCTCCCCCACCGTAATCCAAGCGCATCGGCTCCTCTTCACAATTTTGAGGCAAGTAACTCAGAACATCTTTAATGTCTTGGATTACCATCGCTTCATTTGGAGCCGTAAAATGGGTGACTCCTGACTTGGTTGCATGCGTTTTGGCTCCTCCCAAATCTTCACTTGTCACCTCTTCATGTGTCACTGTTTTCACCACATTGGGTCCGGTCACGAACATATAGCTCGATCCCTCCGCCATAAAAATGAAGTCAGTCAATGCGGGAGAATAGACCGCTCCTCCCGCGCAAGGGCCTAGAATTCCACTTAATTGAGGAATCACTCCACTTGCTCGAACATTCCGATAAAAGATGTCGGCATAGCCCCCCAACGAAACCACACCTTCTTGTATCCGGGCTCCTCCACTGTCGTTCAGACCAATCAACGGCGCGCCATTTTTCATCGCCAAATCCATGATTCGGCATATTTTCTTGGCATGCGCCTCAGCCAATGAACCGCCCAAAACAGTAAAGTCTTGAGAGAACACATACACCAACCGGCCGTCGATGTGTCCATACCCCGTAACCACACCATCTCCCAAAAACTGCTGCTTGTCCAATCCAAAGTTGGTGGAGCGGTGTTTCACAAGCATTCCCAATTCCTCAAAACTACCGGGGTCCAGCAGCAAATCAATCCGCTCACGCGCGGTCAATTTGCCCTTGCCATGTTGTGCTTTTACACGCGTTTCTCCTCCACCCTGAAGGGCTTCAGCACGCAATCGATCTAGACGTTCAAACGGTTGCTCCATGTCACAAATCTAAGGATTGGGCCTCCGGTTGAGACTTTGACGACCCGAAGATTCGGCGACCACTTGTCATTCGAAAGAAGACAAATCGCGCGCTACCTTTGCGAAAGGCAAGAAACTCCTCTTGCCCAATGCTAGAATACAATGCATCGGACTCACACTTGCGGCGAATTGCGCGCCGACCATGAAGGACAATTGGTTACCCTCAGTGGATGGGTGCAGCGTACCCGGGATCTCGGAGGGATGACCTTCGTGGATTTGCGCGATCGCTATGGCCTGACACAGCTGGCTTTCAACATGGATTCCAACGAGACATTGTGCCTGCAAGCCCGAAAGTTGGGAAGAGAATTCGTTGTCAAGGTGACAGGGAAAGTTCTCATCCGTGAGTCCAAGAATGCTCAAATGAGCACGGGTGATATTGAAATCGAAGTCACGGATTTGGAAATTCTCAACGCGAGTAAAACTCCTCCGTTTACCATCGAAGACAACACCGATGGCGGAGATGATTTGCGCATGAAATACCGTTACCTCGACCTGCGAAGGAAACCGGTACAGCAAAATTTGATGCTGCGTCATAAGTTGAGCATTGAAACGCGCAAGTATTTAGACAGCGTCGAATTCATCGAGGTGGAAACGCCATATTTGATCAAGTCTACGCCTGAAGGCGCGCGCGATTTCGTTGTGCCTTCTCGCATGAACCCCGGTCAATTTTACGCATTGCCCCAAAGTCCGCAGACGTTCAAGCAATTGCTGATGGTCAGTGGGTATGATCGGTACTATCAAATTGTCAAGTGCTTCCGAGACGAAGACTTGCGGGCAGACCGGCAGCCAGAATTCACGCAAATTGATTGTGAGATGGCCTTTGTGGAGCAAGAGGATATCCTCAACACCTTCGAAGGAATGGTCCGCCATTTGTTCAAAGTCGTACTCGACACCACCGTACCTGAGTTTCCTCGGATCACCTATGACGAGGCCATGGCTCGATATGGAAGCGATAAACCCGATGTGCGTTTTGGAATGGAATTCGTGGACTTTGGTGCTGTTGCACAAGGCAAAGGGTTTGGTGTGTTTGACTCCGCTGAAGCTGTTGTGGGCATCGTGGCTCCTGGGTGTGCTGAGTACTCTCGCAAACAGCTTGATGGGCTCACGGAGTGGGTCAAACGGCCACAGATTGGAGCCAAAGGGCTGGTATACTGTAAGGTCAATGCTGATGGCACCTTCAAATCCAGTGTCGACAAGTTTTTCGATGCTGAAGCTCAGGCCGCATGGGCCGCACATGCTCAAGCGAAGCCAGGTGATTTGATTATTATGCTTTCCGGCGATCTGGATCGTGTGCGCAAACAATTGAATGAAGTGCGCTTGCACATGGGAGAAGCTTTGGGCTTACGAGACCCTAAAAATTTCCGACCGTTGTGGGTGATGGACTTTCCTTTACTCGAATGGGATGAGGCAACCGAACGTTACCATGCCATGCACCATCCATTTACCTCACCCAAGCCAGAGCACATGGACCTCATCGATACCGATCCTGGAGCCGTACGTGCCAATGCTTATGACATGGTCGTCAACGGGGTAGAAATCGGAGGAGGATCGATTCGAATTCACGACAAGGCCATTCAAGCGCGCATGTTCGACTTGCTCGGGTTTTCTCCCGAAGAAGCAGAAGCGCAATTTGGCTTTTTGATGAATGCCTTCGAATATGGAGCCCCTCCTCACGGTGGTCTCGCTCTCGGGTTTGACCGACTTTGTTCCCTGTTTGGTGGAAGTGATTCCATCCGCGATTTTATCGCTTTCCCTAAAAATAACAGTGGACGCGATGTCATGATCGACGCACCTAGCCCAATCCATGACGAACAATTCACTGAATTACACTTGCAGTCTACTGCTCCGCGAACGACTGAATCTTAACTTTACGCCATGTATCCTCCTGAACTAGTTGCCCCAAAAAAAGCTGAGCTTACCGAAGCCGGTTTTTCAGAAATGATCTCCGTCGACGAAGTCGATGCGACCATTGCAAAGCCTGGAAGCACGATGATTGTCATCAATAGCGTCTGCGGTTGTGCCGCATCTTCCATGCGACCAGGTGTCCTCAAAGCACTGAAGAACGAAAAACTCCCAACTCACTTGACCACTTCGTTTGCAGGAGTTGACCAAGCGGCCGTGGAGCGCGTTCGGAAGTTTTTGTTGCCTTACCCTCCGAGCTCTCCGTGTATTGCTTTGTTCAAAGACGGACGACTGCTGCACATGGTTGAGCGTCATCACATTGAAGGCCGCAACGCCGACATGATCGCCGACCATTTAAAAATGGTATTCGACGAGCACTGTTGATCCAACCCCATGGCACGGATTCTCACTGGCATACAAAGCACCGGAACCCCGCACCTGGGCAATTTACTTGGGGCCATTCGCCCTGCCATTGATTTGGCGAACGATGCCGCGAACGATTCTTTCTTATTCATTGCAGACTTGCATTCTCTCACGCAGGTCAAGAATGGAACCGAACTTCGACACAACACATATGCCGTAGCCGCTGCGTGGTTAGCATTCGGCCTCGACACCCGTCGCACGGTGTTTTACCGCCAAAGCGATGTCCCTGAAGTCACGGAGTTGGCTTGGTACCTCAATTGCTTTTTTCCATACCAGCGATTGACCTTAGCGCATAGCTTCAAAGACAAAGCGGAGCGGCTAGAAGATGTAAACGGAGGGCTGTTTTCGTATCCCATGCTCATGGCTGCGGATATTCTTCTCTATGACGCCGACTTTGTTCCCGTTGGGAAAGACCAATTGCAGCATTTAGAAATGACGCGAGACGTTGCCGCCCGTTTCAATCATCACATGGGCGAGACGTTTGTTGTTCCCCAGGAATTGATCCGATCTGAGACGATGCTGATTCCCGGGTTGGACGGCGCTAAGATGTCGAAGTCCAAGGCCAATACGCTTAATATCTTTGACGATCCATCGGCATTGAAAAAGCGCATCAACAAAGAAATCATTACCGATGCGACTCCATTGGAGGATCCGAAGGATCCGGACAATGCGGTCGTTTGGAAGTTGTACCAATCCATCGCCGGTGATGCTGAAGGCCAGCGTATGGCGGAAAAAATAAGAGCTGGGGGCTATGGTTGGGGGCATGCTAAGAAGGAACTACTCGAAGCCATTGTCGATGGGTTTGCTGAAGAGCGCGATGCGTTCAATCGATGGATGACAGACTTGGGGGGACTCGATGCCGAACTGTCCAAAGGTGCTGCCCAAGCTCGAGAAGTCGCCGCGACAGTCCTCGACCGTGTGCGCACAAAAGTCGGATACTAAAACTAAACGTCCCATCCCTTTTTGGTGTGTTCCTTGGTTCGATGGTGTGAGACACCCTTTAACCCCAACATCATGCCCATCGCCGCGTACTGACCCCTCTTGACATCGTTTGGACGGGAGCCATCCTCGCTCCCTACGTTGGTCGTGCCAACAAGGCGCGCAAGTCGAACACGTCTCCAAGGTCCGCGTCCCACTGGGAGTTTCACCCCTCCTCTTTTCGGAGCTTAACACCAGCATTGATCCCGGAGAGGAAGTTAAAAAGCTCTTCCGCTTCGAAGTCAAGTCCCCCAAGGATTTAATGGTACAACTGCGCTAAACAACGGCCTCAATCCAAAAGAGGCGCGCCATATTTACTCTGATACTTTCGGTACAATTCACGCTGCCGGTTGTCCAAATCAATTGAACGGCCTTGAATAAAAGCGTGAGACAAGCGGTTGGTCATCATGTCGAGGGCGTCACCTTCTGAAATAAAGAGGGTGGCGTCCTTTCCTGTTTCTATGCTGCCACACTGGTCATCAATTCCAAGGATGCGCGCCGCATTCAGCGTGACACTCCGAACAGCTTGTTCGTAGGTGAGGCCATAGGCGTGGGCTGTTCCGGCATAAAAGGGCAAGTTTCGAGTTCCCATGTGTTCCATATCTCCCGCATTTTGCAAGCAATACAAAACCCCTTCATCCTCGAGTTGTTTGGGGATTCTGAAGGGAAGGGAAACATCGTCCTCGGCATACCTGGGCAATTCATGGACCCTGCGCACCATAACAGATACGCCATTGTCTCGAAGCAAATCTGCAACAAGAGGGGCGTCGTACCCGCCTACTATGGTCACTTCAGGAATCCCAATCGCTCGTTTGAAATGAACTGCTTCTGTAATCTGGCGAATGTCATCTGCGTGCACATACAAGCGTATACTTCCATCAAACAAACCGCGCATCGCCTCTTGGCGCAAATCCTTCTTGCTCGTGGCATTGCGCTTGGGATGCTGAGCATATGCTTGAGCAGACTCAAAGAAATGTGTGATTTCTTGAAGCTCCTGATCGTACGTTTTTCGTTTTTTGATGTCCACTGTGCCGTCAGTGCGATGGCGATGGTGTGTTCTGGGCCAATTCAGATGAATGCCATCCACCATCCTGATCGCCGCGTCTTCCCAGTTCCATCCGTCAAAATGAACGATACCACTGGATCCACTAATGGTGCCTCCTCGTGGGGTGATTTGCCCCATCAAAACCCCGTTGGTCCGAACCGTTGGGGTGACCTCACTATCGGTATTGAAAGCGATCACAGAACGAACATGAGGCTTGAACGTTCCGGTTTCTCTATCGTCACGCGTAGCCCTTACGGCTCCAATTTCCTGCAAGCCCAGCGTCGAGTTGGGGGCAATGAATCCCGGATACACATGCTGCCCATGCGCCATGATGACCTCATCGTAACGCGCACGGTCTGCGTCTTGCGCAAAACCAACGAAGTCAATTTTTCCATTTCGGAACCCAATGGCTGCATCCTTCAGCACATCACCCGTTCCAAGGTGTGCCGTTCCTCCCATTACCAAAATGGATGTTGATTGCTCCGGCGCTGGTGTCTGCTGAGCAGCCACACCCCATGTCAAAAGACAACAGGTCAGCGCCAAAATGTAGTGCAATGATTTCATCGGTTCTCGTCTGTCAGTGTTTCACAATGGTAATCGACTCGAATACGTTCTGTTGGCGCCCTTCCGCGGCCGCCGCCTTCCTGGCCGCTTTGATCCAATTTCATAGCTTGCATCAACCGGGCTCTTTCTGCGCGCATCCACTCCCGCTTTGCCGCATCGTCCTCCAAATCAAAGTACTTGACGCCATCGACAAAGGTCTGTTCGGCTTGAGCATAAACGCTCAATGGGTGGTCACTCCAAACCACAACGTCGGCATCCTTGCCAACGGCTAGCGATCCCACCCGGTGATCAACCCGCAACAATTTAGCGGGGTTTAAGGTGACAAACTTCAGTGCCTCTTCCTCTGAGACTCCGCCATACTTAACGGCTTTGGCTGCTTCTTGATTCAGTCGGCGCGCCATTTCAGCATCGTCCGAATTGAATGCCGTCACGATGCCCTGACCGTGCAAGACCGCTCCATTGTAAGGGATGGCGTCTTTGACTTCATACTTGTAGGCCCACCAATCGCTAAAGCTGGAAGCTCCCGCACCGTGCGCCGCCATTTTATCTGCCACTTTGTAGCCCTCTAGAATGTGCGTGAACGTATTCATTGTAAAGCCCATGGAATCCGCAACGTGCATCAGCATGTTGATCTCATCTTGCCGGTAACTATGGCACGTCACAAAACGCTCGCTATTGAGAATCTGACTCAGCGTTTCCAATTCCAAATCACGGCGTGGCGCAGCAGGAAGCGTGTTGTTCCTCTTCGCCTTACGGTTGGCCGTTCGCAGCATTTGTGCGTGGTCTTTCCATGTTTGCTCATACTCCCGAGCACGAATGAAATGGTCATAATACACTTGCTCTACACCCATGCGGGTCTGCGGAAAACGCGAACGGTAATCGTTGCCCCAATTGCTTTGCTTGACATTTTCACCAAGGGCAAACTTGATAAACGGAGGCGCGGCATCAAATATCATCGCTTGAGGAGAAGCGCCCCAGCGAAATTTGATGATCGCACTTTGACCCCCGATTGGATTGGCAGAACCGTGTAAGATCTGGGCAGACGTGACACCTCCAGCAAGCTGACGGTAGATATTCACGTCCTCACTGTTGACACATGTTTCGATGCTCACCTCAGCGCTACTCGCTTGCGTCCCTTCGTTGATTCCGCGGGTGGCCGCGATGTGCGTATGCTCATCGATGATGCCCGGAGTCACATGCTTCCCTCGGCCGTCCACCAATTCATACGTCGGAATTTGGCTTCCAAACACATCCTCTGCGATCAAGTCCTTACCAATGGCGAGAATTTTACCATCCTGCAAGATGACATCTGCTTGTTCGATTCGACCTTCCGATTCACATGTCCAAACAGTAGCGCCTTGAATCCATGTGGTCTTCGCTTGAGGCCGTTCCGCGTTGCCATAGGCTGTGAATGGCCAGATTATTTCTCCGATCCCGGGACCTGCCTCTGCCGATTTATCGTTCTGCAATGGGACCTCTTCAGCGGCCTTCGCCTCTTGGCGGATGGCGCTCCATTCAAACCATGTGCCGTCACTGCGCTGTCCTTTCCCTTCCCAAATTCGGCTATCCATCCAGACGTTACCAGAAGCCCGCCACCAGCCGTTCAAGTCCAAAGTATCCAAGGTGAACTCAAATCCGATCGTCCGGCCATCCAATTCCATTCCCAATTTGAATTCCGTGGAATCGAGAAGGAAATGCGCTTTGGGTTTCTCTGCAGAACCTTTGACCTCCATCCGCCAAACCTGTTCATCCAATGTGACATCATACATGCCGCGGATGTCTACGATGTCGCGGTTCTGGTAAATCTGTTGCTCGCCTTGTACCCAATGTTCATACAGAACGGTCGACGAATCAAAAAGGGGACCGTCCGTGATCAGCATGTTCGCTTCAAATCCTGGTTTAATCCGACCGACTCTATTTTCGGCACCGACCATGGCGGCCGGCACTTCGGTCAAGGCGGCCAAGGCGGCATCGGCAGGCAATCCTTGTTGGATGCATTTACGCACCGCAGACCACGTCGATTCGACATCATTCAAACCATCGGTGGTAAACGCAAATCGAATGCCCGCCATATGAACACGGGCAGCGTTGGACGGAGCCAATTCCCAATGCTTTAATTCATCCAATCCAATAAGCCGACTCAAATACGGGTCGCTCACATCAAAAGGCGTGGGGAAATCCAAGGAAAGCACCAAATCAGAACCGGTTGCCTGCACCTCTTCCAAACGCTGATACGTGTCGTTTCCCGCAAACATGATGTAGGGAGCCTTCATCTCGACAACGTCCGCGACCGCCGAAGCCCGCAAGATGTCTTGCCATCCACCGGCATGAAAAAACACAGGCAGATCGCGTTGGCCATTGAATGCCTCTAAGGACAAGTTAGTCTCCAAGCGTTCATTCAATCGGCTGGCATCGGCATACCATGTAGCATCAAAATGTGTTTGCTTGAGTAAGGCCGTTGCTCCCATGAGCGAACGCGGGTAATCCTGAGAAGATGAGCCTTTTCGAAAACTATAATGCGCGGAAGCATCGGGGATGAGCAGCGCACGTCGGGGATCTTCGGACAAAACGGCTAACGCACCCGTTCCGCGGACAATGCCATCCTGAACATGCGATAGAACCGTTCCAAATCCAGCCTTTAAATACGCCTCTCTTTTCTTTTCAGCCCCGGCCATCGTGGGGTCTAACAATGCCGCTGCACGGGTCTCAGGGCGAATGGCCTCATTCCATCCATAAGCGCCTTTTTTATCGCTTAGGTCTTGCGGCCCCCGCGAGTAGCGTTCCTCTTGAGCCGAAGGCATTCCCCAGCGTGAACTCAGCTCTACAAAAGATGGATACACATGAAAACCGGTCAAATCTTCGCGAACTGCTGGGCCGGTCACTTGCAGCGTAGCTGTGGGACCCACCGTTTCGATGCGACCTTTAAAAACAACCACAGAAGCGTCTTCCAAAACCTCTCCGGACTGCGCATGTACAATTGCGTGATCGAAAACAGTGCGCACTAACGCCTTGTCTACAACACCATTTACAGGGAATGTCTCTTGCGCGGTCACTGTTAATGCCGCCAATACGACAAAGCACAGACTCCATGTTATGCCTCGGACCACCCGAAATCGTTTGGGATTGTTCATTTGGAATGATTCAAAAAGAAATGGCAAGTTAAGCGGTGCAAACTACCTTTGCCACATGGCTATTCCAACAAGTGTTTACGCAGAAATGACGCCGAATCCGGCCGTCATGAAATTTGTCGCTGATCGGCTTTTGATTGAAGGCGGATATCAGGCCGAGTTGCGCTCACAAAATGAAGCGGCTTTGTGTTCGCCTCTCGCTGAAGAATTGTTCAACTTTCCTTTTGTAACCGGCATCTTCATCAGTGGACACTTTGTTTCAGTGACCAAAGACGAGAGCTTGGGCTGGGAAATGATCGTTCAACAATTGCGTGAATACATCCGTGAGTGGCTCATGGAAAACCCAGTTGCCATTGACACCAAGGCCTTCGAAAAGGTCATGGAACAATTGGCTCAACCCGATCTACAAGCCGCCAACCCTTCGGCTTCTAGTAATGTTGCTTTTTTGGATGAATCCGAAATGTCGCCAAGCGAGTACGACGATGAAATCAAGGATCTTTTGGATGAATTCGTTCGTCCAGCGGTAGAACAAGACGGTGGCGCAATTGATTTCAAAGCATTCAAAGAAGGCAAGGTCTATGTTCACATGCGAGGCGCCTGCAGCGGCTGTCCTTCGAGTATGCAAACCTTGAAAGGGGGCATCGAGCAATTGCTCACGTCAAAAATCGACGCTGTCGAAGAGGTTGTTGCTCTCGGAGTTTAAGCGAGAAGACAAGCCTTCAAGTGTTCGAGACCCCTCCTTTCATGGAGCTGATCTCCTGACGCATCGCATCGAGGGTTCCTTGAATCCGTTCCATTCCAGAAAATGCCGGCGTTGGCCAATCAAAAGCGAGGTAAGCCTGAGCGCGCCACACTTCTGAAATCTCGTCGGGTTGAACCGTATATGGGGGGTAATCTGGATTGTCCGAAATCATCCGGAAATCCTCATGATCCGTATCCAATCGATTTTCGATGCGTTTGAAAACAATTCCATCGTTGCGCGTAACCACGATATACGGTCGCATGCCCCCCGAATGGTTCCAGTCCGGTTCGAACGAAGCCAAAATATAACTCCCGCTTGGGATTGGCAACATGCTGTCCCCCTCTATTTGAAACAACCGATACGTTCGATACGGGGACACTTCGGGGATGGGTAAATCAAATGTCGGAAGGGTTTGCACAAAGTCCGGATCGCCGTAGCCCTCCAAATAGCCCGCCGCCGCTCGAACCGGAACCACAGCAACATGCTCCTCGTTCGTTTCGTGGTTCACCGGGACGGTAAGAACCCGTAAGCGATTCCCTTTGATTCGGTTTTCCTGAACTTCCTTGGCATTCACCCCGCGCATCATGGCGTCCGTGGACACCCCTAACAAATCGGCCATTGCCAGAACATTTGCCAACCGAGGCTCAGATCGACCCTCCTCATAGGCGCCTAAGGCAGCACGCTTGATTCCCATACGGTCCGCCAACTCTTGCTGCGTCCAGCCCTTTGCTTTGCGCAAGGATTTGAGGTTCTTAGCAAACAAAGGAAGCGAAGTGTTGGACATTTTTTTGCGCTATTTTGCTATCAAATGTAGTAATGCAAACGAAAAGATACCTAAATAAATCTGATTTATATTCATTGGGCCAAATTGCCTTTGATGCCGCGCTCATTTCTCGCCTCATACGTTCTGTTTATACTTGCTGGACCAGCCACCGGCCTGATTGAAGTAAACGGAGTGCTCTACCTAACGGCCGAAAGCCCCCAAACCATCAATCTCACAGGGCTAGAAGCCAAGAGATTGCCCGTAGACGTCAGCGTTCACTTTACCGCCGAAACCACTTGCAGCGCGGTGTTTGAAAACGCTTTTATTGCTCCAATTTCATGCTATTTCCTTACCGATTTGAGCGGAAATGGCCTCACCGAAGTACAAGACGTGCTTCTTCTGCTGGCTGACTTTGGTTGTTTAGAGGAGTGCACGGGTGACGTAACAGGCGATGGAGCGAGCACAATAGAGGATGTTTTAGCGATTCTTTCCGCTTTTGGACAACCCTGTATGCTATAAATTTTAGTCTAATTGCTATTTATCATGGTTTTGCTATGTATTTTAGCAAATCCCGATGAAAACAAATCCAACATCCCCTCAACGGGCTATTC
>JAPKAW010000293.1 GCA_028825055.1 Flavobacteriales bacterium
ACTGTACCCTTAGGAAATTCCCTGTAAACAGACCGGAGTAAGAAAGCGGCTTCAACGGCGTCAAATTTGCGAATTGTATGTCCTATATCCACAAGCTGAACGTCCGGTACACGCTGATAAAGCGCGCCTTTCAGAATGGCAGTGTAGTGACTTCCTTCGCCAAAGTCAGAAGTGATGGTTGCAATTGACACTTTGCAAAGGTGAGAAACCTATTTTTGTCATCGCACATGCAACAAAAAGAGATATCCATTCAAAGTGTTGATCCGTTGATCCTTTTGGGCAACGACAACGAAAAGTGGCGCCTAATCCAAAAGCAGCTTCCAGCACTGAAGCTTATTGCTCGTGGTGACACGATTATAGCCAAGGGCTCCTTGGAAGATTTAGGCCGGTTTGACGAAGTAATGCGGATGCTATTGTGGCATGTGGAGCGCTATCAGAAATTGAGCGACGATGACATCTATCGCCTTCTCAATGCTGACGAATCTGACGTCTTGCGGCAATCAAAGAAGGATGACACCTTGGTCTTTGGGCCAGGAGGACATCGCATCGCTGCCCGAACGCCAAACCAGCAGGTGCTGGTTGACTCCATTCGAGCCAACGACATGACATTTGCCGTGGGACCTGCAGGAACAGGAAAGACCTACACAGCCGTAGCGATGGCCGTATCGGCACTAAAGGAGAAGCGCGTACGTAAAATTGTCCTTACGCGACCAGCGGTTGAGGCCGGTGAAAACCTAGGTTTTTTACCCGGTGACTTGAAAGAAAAGCTCGATCCCTATTTGCAACCACTTTACGATGCACTCACAGATATGCTCCCTTTCGAAAAGGTAGCAGATCATCTGGAAAAAGGTGTCATTGAGATTGCTCCGCTCGCTTTTATGCGCGGGCGAACGCTGGACAAAGCATTCGTTATTCTTGATGAAGCACAAAACACCACAGTCGCTCAAATGAAAATGTTCTTAACCCGGATGGGACGTGATGCCAAATTCGCAATTACCGGGGACGTTTCACAAGTCGATTTGCCACGGCAACAAATGTCTGGGCTTCTCTACGCTCAAAGAAATCTCAAGGACATTGAAGGCATTGGCATGGTTCAACTAACCGGAGAAGACGTTATTCGACATCGGTTGGTGAGAGCAGTCATTCATGCCTTTGAGGTCGCGGATGCTGCCCAAAAAGATTCACCTAGAACAAAATCCTGACGGTAGGTTTATTTCATTTGTACAATGCGTTCAACTCTCGAACATTCTCAATTCAACTTCCCGGGTCAAACCAATGCCTATCATGGCAAAGTTCGGGACATGTACGCCATCGGGTCCGACCTCATGGTTGCCGTGGTATCAGATCGAATCAGCGCATTTGATGTCATTCTCCCCAAAGGAATCCCTCACAAAGGTCAAGTCCTCAATGGCATTGCTAGCTATTTCCTCGATGCGGTTGCGGACATCGTTCCCACTTGGAAACTTGACACGCCACATCCGAACGTCACCATTGGCCATGCCTGTGAACCCATTCGGCTTGAGATGGTCATTCGAGGGTATCTCACGGGGCATGCACACCGCACCTATGCTTCAGGAAAGCGCGTTTTATGCGGTATGGCTATGCCAGAAGGTTTGCGTGAACACGATCCATTCCCAGAACCCATCATTACCCCCGCTACCAAAGCGGAGGAAGGACACGATGAGGATATAAGCAAAGAAGATATCTTGAAACAAGGTATTGTGTCTGACGCCCTTTATGCCAAGTTAGAAAGCGTAACAAGGGCTCTTTTTCAACGCGGCACGGAGATGGCGGCCAAGCGTGGATTGATTTTGGTGGACACCAAATATGAATTCGGATTGTATAAGGGTGAGTTGATGTTGATTGATGAAATCCACACGCCAGACAGTTCACGCTACTTCGTAGCTGAGGGCTACGATACCAGACAAAATGAAGGTGAAGAGCAGCAGCAACTCAGCAAAGAATTTGTTCGAGAATGGCTGATGGAAAATGGGTTCATGGGATTGGACAATCAGACCATGCCCGAACTCACAGAAGAGTTTGTTCAGACCGTGAGCAAACGGTACATTTCTTTGTATGAAAAAGTCACCGGAATGGGCTTTGAAGGCGATGTATCCAAAGACCCCGTAGCTGATGTGACAATCGCCGTTGAACATTGGATCTCTGAAAACTCATGAGCCGTAAAAAAGCCCGCGCGCCTTGGCATGAGGACGCCTTGAAAGCCATCGCTTGTTTGAAAAATGGCGGAGTGATTCTCCATGCGACTGATACCGTTTGGGGATTGGCTGCGGACGCGACGCATCTTGCAGCCGTTGAACGTGTTTTTCAAATTAAAGAGCGTTCATTGGACCAACCCATGCTCATGTTGGCATCAAACTCTCGAATGGTGGAGGTGATTCAACACGAACTGCCTGAAGAAGCTTGGGAATTAATGGAGGTCTGCGATCGTCCTCTTACAGTTATTGCTCCTTTTTCTCCACAATGCCGGCATGCTCTTCATCCAGCTCTGATCAATAAACAAGGCGCCTGTGCTGTGAGACTGACTGAAGACCCCTATTGCCAGTTTATCATAGAGGCATCGGAATAGCGCTTCTCGGCGATCAAGCGTA
>JAPKAW010000294.1 GCA_028825055.1 Flavobacteriales bacterium
CGGCACCAATCGCTAACTCAGAGCTAGATTCTGTAGAGGTGAGAGAGGCACTGGTGAAAACCGCGCCGGCCGCTAAAACGGCACAGGCGGTAAATACCTGGCTCAAAGAGATGTTCGAAATGTTCATGGAGATTTGACCTTTAATAAGGCCTCAAATCTCGTTCAAGAAGTTCCACAATGACGAGCCCTCTCGCCAAAAGATTCAAATTACTTGATCAGCAGGGCATCTCCATAAGCGAAGAAGCGATACTTCTCCTTCTGAGCCAAAGCATATGCCTCCATGATGAGGTCGTGACCTGCAAAGGCTGATGAGAGCATTAGCAAAGTGCTTTGTGGCGTATGGAAGTTGGTGATCAAAGCATCTGAAATCTTGAAGTCGTATTTCGGGAAGATGAATTTATTCGTCCACCCGTTGTAAGGCTTTAAGGTATCTGTGGTGCTCACCGATGTTTCCATGGCCCGCATGGCAGTTGCTCCCACGGAGACAATGCGTTTTCCTTCTGTTTTAGCTCGATTGACTCGATCAACACAGCTTTCAGGAATAATCAATTGCTCTGAATCCACTTTGTGCTTGGTCAAATCTTCGACCTCCACAGGTCTGAATGTACCAAGGCCGATATGCAAAGTGAGGTAGGTCATGTCAATCCCCTTGATTTCGAGTCGCTTGAGGAGCTGCTTCGAAAAGTGCAGTCCAGCCGTCGGTACTGCAACAGCTCCGAGGTTTTTGGCGTAAATGGTTTGAAACCGCTCACGGTCATCCGCTTCAACTTCTCGGTCGATGTACTTCGGTAGAGGAGTTTCTCCAAGCTGGAAGATGACATCCATGAATTCTTCATAGGAGCCATCGAACAAGAAACGAAGTGTGCGTCCTCGTGAGGT
The DNA here is from genome assembly GCA_028825055.1 of Flavobacteriales bacterium. Taxonomy (GTDB): domain Bacteria; phylum Bacteroidota; class Bacteroidia; order Flavobacteriales_D; family Sanyastnellaceae; genus UA16. Next base: position 880 of record JAPKAW010000294.1, read on the forward strand.
CGTATTGTCGATGACTTCTGCGATCAGCTCATCATTCTCGCCGAAATAGAGCTTGTTGCCAATTCTAATTTTCCGAGCGGGATCCACTAGAACATCCCACAGGATGCTCTCACGGTTGAGTTCACGCAACAAGAACACCTCGATGACAGCACCTGTTTTTTCCTTATTGCCATAAAGTTTGGCTGGAAAGACCCGTGTGTCGTTGGCGACGAATACATCTCCCTCATCAAACTCATCCAAAACATCCTTGAACATTTTGTGCTCGATGGTACCGCTTTTGCGATCCACGACCATCAAACGGCTGTCATCACGATTGTCTAATGGCTTTTGAGCAATCAGTTCCTCAGGGATGTCGTACTTAAAGGAAGTTAGTTTCATAGAAATGGGGGAATCCGTTATCGGAAGCGTTGAAGGTCGGCAAAACTACGGAATTCGCAATCAAAGGTCAACAGTCAAGGGAGGTAACCCGTGAATGACCTCTAAAATTTCCTCCATTGATTTGCAAGAGCTCAATTCGAAGGGGCCATTTACTGTGCGCTGGAGCTGTATTAAATGCCCTCCAACGGCTAAAGTTTTACCTAGATCTCGAGCGAGTGCTCGGATGTAGGTCCCCTTGGTACAAGTAATCGTGACGTGGGCATCACAAATGTTGTGGCCGTCGATAATACTGTGTTCGATGGAGTGTATATCAAAACGAGAGACACAGATAGGGGCTGGTTTTAGATTAATCTCTCCACCCTTGCGCGCAATCGCATACGCTTTTTGGCCATCAACTTTTTTGGCGCTGTATGCTGGGGGCATTTGAAAGTACTCCCCAGACCAGTCTTTTGAAGCAATCTGGATCGACTCCATGGTAAGTCCCGAGGCATCACCCCAAGCTTCCACGGGCAGTTCAGCATCGAGGCAAGCTGTCGTGGCCCCCAATCGGATGATTGCGCGGTATTCTTTGTCCTGCGCTTGAAGTTCAGCGATGCGCTTGGTTGACTTACCCGTGCAAACGACCAACACGCCGCTAGCCAGAGGGTCCAAGGTTCCGGCGTGTCCCACTTTGAGCTTGCGATACCCCAAAGCCCCGCGAATTGCTCCGCGCAGCTTATTAACCACATCAAAGGACGTCCAATGCAGGGGCTTGTCAATGAGCAGGACTTGGCCTTCACCAAAATCTTCTGCCTGGATGAAATCCATGACGCGTAACGGAACGGGAGAAGATGGGTCCATGATGCAAAACTAGGTGAGCGGCGGGTGTTTATGACGCCTGTTGCTTGAAGTCAGGGGCGGCTTCGGCGGCTCGAATCCCCGCAATGTCTTCCATAACACGTAAAGCAGCTAAGGGTGTTTGTATTCCTTCAATGCTCATTCGCAAACCACCGTTGCGCTGGTACATCTTGGTATCGCGTGCATGATGCTTGAGGTATTCCAAAATACGATTGAAGGTTGCCTCTTGGTAAAAGGCGCTCTCTTGGTTGCTGATAAAGGCTGCAATGAGCTTTCCGGACTTGAGAACGATTTTTTCCATCCCCAAGAATTCAGCCAACCACCTGAGGCGGATCGTGTCGATGAGATCTTCCGTTTCCTGCGGCAATGGCCCAAAACGATCTTCTAAGCGGGCTTTGAATTCTGACAAATCGGCTTCCTTATCCAAGTCGTCAAGCTCTCGGTACAGCGCGATGCGTTCAGGGATGTCATTCACATAGTGATCGGGAATCAACAAAGTGAAATC
>JAPKAW010000295.1 GCA_028825055.1 Flavobacteriales bacterium
GGTGTCTCTGTGCGATTGTTCTTTAGAGAAAAGTAAATCAGTGGGTTATGCTTCGCTCTCCTCAAGGAAGGTGACGCGACCCGTTGCGACATTGTAAACGCCGCCGAGGATTGCAATGGCTCCTTTGGACTCCATGTCATAAAGAATGTCGCTCTCCTGGCGAATACGGTCGCATACCATTTGGACATTGACAGCAACAGTTTCGTCGATATTTTTGGCTGTAGCCTCGTCGCTGCGTGTAGCACGAATGGTTTCGACAGCTGGTTTCAATTGAGCCAATAAGCCCGTTAGGTTGCCATCTTCTAACCCAGCCCATGCCCCTTTGATAGCGCCGCACGAGGTGTGTCCCAAAACGAGAATGGCCTTGGATCCGGCGTATTTACAGGCATACTCCAAAGATCCCAGAATGTCTGGATTTACAGTGTTTCCAGCGACTCTAGCAATGAATAAATCTCCGATAGTAGCATCAAAAACTTCTTCGATTGGGACACGACTGTCGATACATCCTAAAACGGCTGCAAACGGAGATTGCCCTTCAGAGGCATCCTCGAGCAGTGCAATTCGAGATCGTTTCAGTGGCGTATTCTCGTTGAATCGTCGATGGCCAGCGTGAAGCAATTCGATGGCTTGGGCTGGAGAAAGTTCTTCTTGGAATGATTTGGTGACAGCACCTTTAAGAGCAGTGTAAGATTTCTGTATCGACATATTGAGCGGATTCTAATGATGAGACGAGACAAAAATACGGGCTTGCTGATTTATGGTCCGTCAAAAAACTGTAAAATCAATTGATTGATCAGTAGTCGAGTTAAATAATGCGGAAGCCCTGGGCGAAAGGACTCAAAAAACTTCCTCTGCAATTCGCGCGGTTAGTTCGGTCTTTCTCATTGTATAGAAATGCAAGCAAGGGACACCTGCAGCCTTTAAGCCTTTAGCCTGTTGAAGAAACCAAAGAACACCGGCTTCCTTGACGTCTTCTTTTGATTGAGCATTTCCCTCCATGCGGACGATTTTAGCGGGTATGCTTACATGGAAAGCTTATGGCAATGAGCTCAGCTTTCCTTTTGTGTTGAGGGGTTTGAGTCTTGGAATAATGGGGATATGAATTCCTTTTGCTCGGCATTTACTGACAAAGTTGACGTAGGCATCGTTGTCGAAAAACATTTGAGTAATGATGGATTCAGCGCCATTTTCTACTTTTGGCTTGAACCAGCGTAAATCACTTTCTGAATTTGGAACGTCGAAGTGTTTCTCTGGATAGTCTTCTCCCTCTGTCTGTCAAGGGAGGCAATACAAAATACAATCGCCGAAAGAGAATTTTGTGGCTTAGGTGATTACTTTTGCTTCACCTATGAGCTATTTCTTTACCTCCGAGTCCGTTTCAGAAGGACACCCTGATAAAGTCGCTGATCAAATCAGCGATGCTTTAATCGACCAGTTTTTGGCCTTCGACCCGCAATCGAAAGTGGCTTGTGAAACGATGGTGACTACCGGTCAAGTGATTTTGGCGGGCGAAGTCAAAAGCGAGGCTTATTTGGATGTACAGAACATAGCAAGACAGGTGATTAGTCGTATTGGTTATACCAAGAGCGCTTACATGTTTGAAGCCCAATCGTGTGGTGTGTTGAGCGCTATTCATGAGCAGTCTAGCGATATCAATCAGGGAGTTGAGCGGGCAAACCCAGAAGATCAAGGAGCAGGAGACCAGGGCATGATGTTCGGCTATGCTTGTCGTGAGACGGACAATTACATGCCGCTTCCTTTGGACCTGTCTCATCGTTTGCTTCATGAGCTTGCGGCCATCCGCCGAGAAGACCCAAGTCCGATGCCGTATTTGCGTCCGGACTCGAAGTCTCAAGTAACCATCCAATATGCGGATGACAACGCGCCGGAGCGGATTGAAGCGATTGTGGTTTCAACCCAGCACGATGACTTTGACAATGAAGAATCGATGTTGGCGAAGATTCGAAAGGATGTCAAGGACATTTTGCTTCCTCGAGTCAAGGCCCAGATGAGTGCGGATGTTCAAGCATTGTTTGGTGATGACATCAAATTGCACGTGAACCCAACGGGCAAGTTTGTCATCGGTGGTCCGCATGGCGATACCGGATTGACCGGTCGCAAGATTATTGTAGACACCTATGGTGGACGAGGGGCACATGGTGGTGGTGCTTTTAGTGGCAAGGACCCGTCTAAAGTGGATCGCTCAGCAGCCTATGCTGCGCGGTATATCGCTAAAAACTTGGTGGCGGCAGGTGCATGTGATGAAGTGTTGGTGCAATTGGCGTACGCCATTGGTGTGGCTGAACCTGTTGGGTTTTATGTCAACACTTACGGCACAAGCCGCGTGAACATGAACGATGGTGGATTGGCTGAAGCCATTCGGGGCATTTTCCCGACCAAGCCCTATTTCATCGAACAGAAATTCAATCTCCGGACGCCTATTTATGAGGAGACAGCGGCCTATGGTCACATGGGGCGTGAACCGGAAATAAAGACGAAAACATTCGTCAGTCCTGAAGGCCGCGAAGTGACCATGACGGTTGAATTATTCCCGTGGGAGAAGCTTGATGCAGTGGACGCGGTGAAATCTGCGCT
>JAPKAW010000296.1 GCA_028825055.1 Flavobacteriales bacterium
AGAAGCAAAAGAAAAGAAGCTATCCACATAATTATTTCCGGGCCACAAGTATACATCTCGGACTTCCAGCTACCAAGGCATCCAATTGATAATTACCGAAGAGTCCAACAGTATTGAGCCCCGCCAATTTGAACAACAGTTTCAAATCTTCAGCAGCAAATGCACGAACACGCTCTAGAGCGTGTTGTCTTTCTCCTTGCGGAGACTCACAGCGAATAGATTTCTCCACCCAACCGTTATGGATCCGACGATCAATTTCAAAACTCCACCCATCCCGATGAATTAATTCGTGCTCTATCAAGCCGCTTCGAACCGTTTCTAAATTCAAGTAATCGAGTAGTAAAAGGCCTCCAGAACGGAGCAGCGATTTGATTTGCATCAATATCTCCATATGGTCTTTATCGTCCTCAAAATACCCAAAACTGGTAAATAGCAGCAACACTGCATCAAAAGAATCAGATTCAAAATGCGCGCTCAAGGACCTCATGTCAGCGCGCACAAAAGACAACGCCTCAACATCTTTATACGCTTCTTGAGCGAATGTAATGCTACGATCGCTCAGGTCAACTCCGACAACTTCATGCCCCTCTTTAACCATCGAAACAGCATGACGACCCTTTCCACACCCCAAATCGAGAAGACGATTCCCCGTTGAATCCAAAAACTGATTTGAAAACTGCTGAGCAAACTGCGATGCCTCCTCTATATCTCGATTCCGATACAAAGCATGGTAGGCTTCAGTGTTAAACCACTCTACGAACCAATCCGATTTGCTTTTCCACAGGTCTTGACTCATTACTCTTGGTTTCAGACCCTGAAGTTCTGACAGGACCTTGTAATTTCAGCACATGTTCAGTGGTTTTCCTTCAAAACAAAATGCTGACTCGAATTCGAGCTTGGATTTGGCTGTCGGTCAACTTGAGCTCCAATGGATTGGACCGATTGGAGAATCATCAATTCGGTATATTTTACAATGGCTTGAAGCGCGACTTGAGAAGACCGAATGTCAATCACTACAGAAAAAGCGTCTAATCCGTTTGGTAATCGAATTGTTGCAAAATCTCCATCACCACTGCCATGAACATTCGAACTTCACCAGGGTTCAAGTTGTTTCTAACGAAGGTATTTGGACCGTTTTCTCGCAAAATGCAGTGACCTCTAAGCAACAAGAACACTTGGAGCAACGATGGAATCATCTCATGTCACTATCTCCTGAAGAATGGCGGCTTCTGCAACGCGAGAAACTAGCATCAGGACATCGCAGCTTACATGGAGGAGGAGGAATTGGCTTGAATGAAATCCTTAGAAAAGCCGATGGACGAGTGGAGATGACTTTCGCTTCCGTTGACGCAGACATTCCAGTGGTTCAATTTATAGCACACATACATCCTAAGACATGAGCTCTATTACCCTTCCGGGCACTTCAAAAACTCCTGAGGTTAAATTTAATCTTGAGCCTCTCTCGATGTCTATTTCAGGTCGCTCTATCCCCGAAAACTCAATCGAGTTCTATCAACCTCTGTTGGATTGGGTTCAAGTGAATCTTCAAAGCGATTCAGCTTCTTTAGAGATTTCCATTCGTCTAGAGTATTTCAACACGAGTAGCAGCAAGTGTATTATGGATCTTTTGAAGCGTGTCGAAAAATCCCCTTGTGCAGCTACAGTTCTTTGGTATTACGAAGATGAAGATGAAGACATGCTTGAAGCCGGCGAGGACTATGACGCCATCATAGAAATCCCCTTCAAGTTGATTGCCACTCCAGGATAATCAATTCGACTTACTTCTACGGTAACCCATTTTCTCAGGAATCCGATTCGCTAAAAGCCCAAAAAGAAGGAAGATCATGGTCCACAATACAGCCGCATTAAATTGCTGGGTTTTCACTATCCAGGAGCCGACCCGTTTATAGGGTGAGTAAAAAGGTGCGTTCCAGGCTTGTTTCGTTCCTGGCATTTGGTGAATGAATGCTGTTTCTTGCACCAATCCTCTAGTTGTATTTAAAATGCGGCCTTTTCGATCGGTTTGCATAACCCAACTGTGCAAAGCATCGTTGTGATAAGTGTCCTTCATCGCTTCCAAGTCCATCGTTTCCGATAACTTCCGGCGTAATAAATCTCGTTCTCGAAAGGATTGCTTGTAAACATCCATAAATGCACCCATCACTTTTGAGCTGGTTGCATCCTCTTCGATTCCTATACCCCAACCTCTCAGTTCAGCTAAGGCTGTCGTATGCTCCAACTGTCGCTTACCAGAAATCGGTAAGCCTTCATAAGCCTTGCCCCAGTAATCCCTTCTCCAAGCCGATCGCTCCAAGCGGTCTTCAATTTCAATAAAAGGAGCATCGGCTCGATTTTCCCGAGAAAGAGAAACTGCAAGTGATTCGAACCCCCATCGTGACGCCATGATATTTCCGATCCACGGTACACGGTCCACTTCGGTTAACAATGGATTGAATCGATCAAAACGGACAATGGCACCACCGAAAATGATCTGAGGAATAATCAAAAGAGGGATGATGATGTAAATCACCTTGGCACTCCGAAACGCGGAGGAAATACTCAGTCCCAACATATTGGCAAAGCAACT
>JAPKAW010000036.1 GCA_028825055.1 Flavobacteriales bacterium
GATCAATTGGCTGTAGCCGCGTATCAAAAGGGTTCTTTGCTCGTTGATGCAGCATACGAGGCGTCAACTGCCTGAACTGGGCCGGCAAGAAAGCCATCTTAGAGGCCTGCTGCGTATCTTTGTGCGCTCAACGCAATAACCGATTGAAACGATGCGGACTGATCTCTACCAAGGCCACGACTACTATATGATGGACGAGATGCTCACGGAAGAGCACAAACTCATTCGTGAAACTGCTCGCGCTTGGGTCAAAAAGGAAGTGAGTCCCATCATTGAGGATGCTGCAGAAAAGTGCATCTTCCCACGTCACCTCCTCCCAGGTCTGGGCGAGATTGGAGCCTTTGGCCCCTACATTCCTGAAGAATACGGTGGCCCTGGTTTGGACCAGATCAGCTATGGTTTGATCATGCAAGAGCTTGAGCGTTGCGACAGTGGATTGCGCTCAACTGCATCTGTTCAGAGTAGCTTGGTGATGTATCCCATTTGGCGCTATGGTAGCGAAGAGCAAAAGCAAAAGTTCTTGCCGAAGCTTGCAACGGGCGAAATGATGGGTTGCTTTGGATTGACTGAACCAGACCACGGTTCGAATCCTGGAGGCATGACCACACACTTCAAAGAGGATGGTGACGACATCATTCTGAACGGCGCGAAGATGTGGATTTCAAACGCCCCATTTGCAGATGTTGCAGTGGTATGGGCAAAAAGCGAAGCAGGACGTATCACGGGAGTTCTTGTGGAGCGTGGAATGGAAGGGTTTACAACACCGACCATGCATGGAAAGTGGAGCTTACGTGCTTCTGATACAGGGGAGTTGATTTTTGACAATGTCCGGGTGCCAAAGACGAATATCTTGCCAGGGAAAGACGGATTGGGCGCTCCATTGAGCTGCTTGGATTCCGCCCGTTATGGCATTGCTTGGGGCGCGATCGGTGCAGCTCTAGACTGCTACGACACCGCCTTGCGATATGCGAAGGAGCGCGTTCAATTTGATCGCCCCATTGGCCAATTCCAGTTGCAGCAAAAGAAGTTGGCAGAGATGATCACGGAGATCACGAAGGCACAATTGCTCACGCTGCGTTTGGGCCAAATGCGTGATGCGGGTACGGCAACGTCAGCTCAGATTTCGATGGCCAAGCGCAACAATGTTGACATGGCATTGACGGTGGCTCGGGACGCACGACAAATGTTAGGCGGAATGGGAATCACCGGAGAATACCCCATCATGCGTCACATGATGAATTTGGAATCTGTGGTGACGTATGAAGGGACGCACGACATTCACTTGCTGATCACGGGCTTGGACGTGACAGGCTTGAATGCTTTCGTCTAATCGCAAAGGATTAAAGAACGTCCTTTAGAACAGGGAAGCGGCTTCGGTAATCCGTCAATTCGGCCTTGCTCAGAGTGGCACAAACCCAATGGGTCTCTTGAAACTCTGAAGCCGCTGAAGTTTGACCTTTCGGGTGGTGAATGGCACTTAATCCGTTGTGATTGATTCCATTGGCGTCGACCCCAATGCGGTTGACTCCGGCTACATAAGCCTGGTTTTCTATGGCGCGAGCTTTGAGCAACGTTTTCCAAGCGGATGCGCGAACTTCAGGCCAATTGGCAACATAGAGGGCGAGGTCGTAAGGCGAATTATCATCATTGCGGCTGGATTCGGGAAAACGTAAATCGTAACAGATTTGCAATAGGATGTTCCACCCGCGCCATGGGATGACCACGCGTTCTTTTCCGGGGCTATACGAGTCGTCTTCTCCAGCGAAACGGAACAAATACCTTTTGTCGTACCACCCTGCGAGACCATCGGGAGTCATGAAAAAACAACGATTGACACAGCGGTTTTCGTCCAATAGATTGCACGATAGGCTTCCAACTACGGCGGCATTGTGCTGCCGACTCCACCGCTGCATGGCTTGAAGAGGTTCTGGCCATGTTTCAGGTGAATGCGCACATGAGATGTTCCAGGAAAGCCCTTGTTGTAGCGGGTTCATCGTAAAACCAGTGGCCCACATTTCTGGCAATACAAGAAGGTCGTAGGCATCCGAATTGAGTTGTGGATCGCCCATCAAGGTGTCGATTGCAGCGATGTTGGCGTCAGAGTTTTCCCACACCAGTTCCAATTGAAGCAAGGCGATCTTGAGTTCAACTGCGGGCTTCATAGCACGGTATTGGAGATGATGAGCAAGCGCCGAATAGCCTCGTCCAGGGTGTTGTCGTTTTTAGCAAAGCAGACGCGAATGCGATGGGTAGGGTGTCCTTCTGGGATGCCTGTTGGATAAAAGGGTGAAAGCGGAATCAGCGCAATCCCGTCTTCAGCGCCTTTCCGACACCACTCTTGCACGACGGTGCGATCGTCTCTGTCGTCAATTTTACCGTAGTCGAGCACCTGAAAAAAACCAGCTTCAGCGGGCCTCCAGTTCCATTTGCTACCCATTAAGCCTTGCAACAGCCGGTCGCGCTTGTTTTGATAGAACGAAGGCAAGCCGTTCAAATGGTCTTGTCCTTCGGGGCTGTTGAGAAATGCTGCGATGCCAGACTGGATCGGCGCTCCCGTTGAAAAAACGTCGTATTGGTGCACTTTGCGGACTTCATGCATCAATTCGGAAGGCCCTAAGAGGTAGCCGATTTTCCATCCGGTGGCATGCAGAATTTTACCAAATGAAGCCGCGATTAAGCCCCGTTGTGAGAGCGCTGCGTGTTCGCACAAGCTCAGGGCCTTTCGGCCATCGTGTTGCAACGGACCATACACTTCATCGCTGAGGACGATGACGTCTGTATCATCCAAGAGGGCGCTCAATCCATCCAAGTCGTCCATCGACCAACAACTTCCCGTGGGATTGTTGGGGAAGTTGAGAATGAGCATGCGAGTGGATGGAGACAACGCCTCTTTTATTGCCTGCAGATTAAGATGATAATCTGATGCGTTGAGCGGAACAACTACAAGTGTTCCACCAGCCAATTCTACGGCTGGTTGATACAAATCGTAAGCTGGGGAAAGAACGATGACTTCCTCTGCGGGCCGAACAAAAGTTTGTATGGAAGCGAACAACAACGATGACGCACCGGCACCGACGGTTATTTCATGGTTGACATCATAAGCCCGTCCTGTTTGGTCTTCGGTTTCTTCTGCAATCCATGCGCGAAGATCTCCGTCACCTGCCATCGGGGCATATTGATTTTTCCCTTGGTTCATCGCGTTGAATACGGCTGCGCGAAGTGCTTTTGGGGGGTCGAAATCTGGAAAGCCTTGACTCATGTTGAGGGCGCCACATTCAGCAGCCATTGCACTCATCTCGGTGAAGATTGTGGTCTTCACATGGGGCAGTTTTGAAGCGGGTCGTCTGATAGATCGGGCCATTTTTGATTATCGTGTGACGGCCAACTTAGTTGTTCCTGCAGAATTACCATCTGAATCAGTCGCCCAAATGACATAGACTCCGTGTGGAACATCCGTTCCGTTCATGTCTTTCCCGTCCCAAACAGCACGTCCTCCATATGATTCTAGCATAGCGATTAAACGTCCTGAAGACGTGGTAATGTGCACTGCAGATTCATAAGCGAGTCCATTGATGGCAATCAACCCGTCGAAGTCAGAACGGACAGGATTGGGATAGACCTCAATCGCATCGATTTCGACAACAAAGTTAGTGGCGTCGCTGCGCCATGCCATGAGTCCCTGGGCTGTTCCAATGAAGGTCTCGCCGTTGCGATGGTTGATTGCGATATCGAAGATGGCATTGCTCAAAAGCGCGCTATTCTTATCTGTGAAATGGGCTTCTTGCGTGGATCCATCCGGGCTGAGTAAGTACAAGCCTGAATTCTGAGTTCCAATCCATTTCCGATTGCCACCATCGATGCAAATGCTTCGAATGATTTCAGTTTCAAGCAGCAATTGATAATTTCCATCCTGCTGGATCAAAATTTGGGAGGCAACGGGGTTGGAGTTCTGTACATCGAAAATGGTACTCGGAAGGTAAACCACGCAAGGTCCCGCTGACGTTCCAATCCAGATCTCTCCATCGAGGTCCTCTTCGATGGAATAAATATCATTCGAAGGCAAACCTCCTTGGCTGAGTGCGTCAGTGAGCAGACGCCAATCGTCGTCAGAGGTTTCTCCAGGGGTCTGGTTGGTGTCGTAAACGAGCAGCCCTTGATTCCTCGGCATGATGCACCAGATGTATCCATTTCTAGCCGCTAGAACGTCGCCCATCCATCCGTTGGTTCCCATAGCATTGCCCACATCCATTGCGAGAAAAGTGCCATTTGCTAGGCGCACTTGCAATGGTTCGGCCACACGGGCATTGGTGAACCAAAGGTTCCCCGAAGAGTCAAAGTCTACTCCGCCCACGCCAATGCGCGGGGACCCTCCGAAATTGGCTGATTGAAGCGTGCTGTTTGTGGAATTGTATGTCTCAACCAGCTCGCCATCAAGCACTTCAATCAACCCTTCTTCCCATGTTCCAAAAAATGCATGTTTTGGGTTGGTTGGATCGATGGTCACCACCATGGCATCGTTGATGCCAGCAATGTCGTTTTCGCCTGCTGCTGGAGGAATCCACTCCCATCGTGTTCCATTCAATCCATAGAAACCGTACTTGTGGTACATGCTAGTCCATGTTTCGTCGACTCCTCCCGAGGCGACCCACATTTGATCATTCCAGGCATCGATGCAACGAACCAAAGAGGTGGGAGGACCGGAAGGGCACCAGTGGTCATCCATCTCAGCCCCGGTGATGTCCAGCTGAAGCAGGCCCTCCTCTTGGTTTGCGATGAAGAGGTCTTCAAAGGCATACGAGGATCCGGAAGGGTCCTCTATCTCACGGTGGTGGAAAACCATGTGGCGAGCGCGAAGTGGGACTCCGTCCGCAGTGTAGTCCAATTGAACCGGCTCAAAACCGGAATTGAATAGATGAACCGACTGGTAATCAGCGATAGCGATGAGCCAGTCACCAGGAGTGGAGCTTGTCGAGGCAGCAGCGATGTCATATACCTGGCTGCCTTCCCATTGGGGCAATGGCACCCAAACACCATTGCTTTTCCACCACAATTCATCGGGTTGTTCAGGGATGTCCGTCTTTCGATGCACAATGGGTTGCCCATTTGGATGAAAGATAACGTGGCGGTAGTCGCCCGTTTCCAAGGGGATATCGTCCCACCGTGTCCACGCGTCTGGTGCGCTTAAGAAGGGGTGGTCCTGGTCGGCTTCAAAAATACCGGCATCTGTCCACACGACAATTTGACCCTCATGAAACTGAAGTCCATGACAGGACCGCAATTCTTGTTGTCCTTCGATAAACCACGTGTCCCTCACATCGAATTCGCGCGGATTGATGACGACAATACCAAAGCCACATGCCGCATAAATGCGGTCAGAATCAATTGAGACAGCCGGAACCAATTTGTGGATGGTTTTGTCACCGATGAGGTTGCTGTCTTTGATGTCGCTCATGGTGAAGAGCCGAATACCTTCGTCTGAGAAAAAGTCAATTACGCCCGAAGCATAGCCTACAACGAGCATCTGACCTTGAACATCCCAAGCCAATGCGGAGGGGTTGCTTCCGCTCATGCCATTGACTTTGGAAATGGTCTGTATGCTGCCATCGGGCAATACTAGAAACAAGGCGTTTTCTGCGCGAACGGCCCAAAAGCCGTCGTTTCCAACAGGCGTTGAGGTCTTTCCGCAATACACGGCCTCTTGCGCATGGCTGTAAGGCAAATGATCGCTCCAAGTGCCAACATCACGGTAGATAACATCCGCAGTTTCGATTGCAGACTGAGCCACGAGCCCTGTTCCAGACAAAGCTACAATTACACTAAGTGAAGCAAAAAAAACACGAAAAAAGAAGGCGAGTTGATCGTTCATAAATGGTTGCAGCGGGCGAGGTGTGTTTTGCATACGTTTCAAAGGTCGGAATATTGTGTCGCTCACCGGTGGTCTTTCCATCGAAAAGCTTCGACTCCGGAGGTTTCCAATTGATCCAAGGCGTTCCCGTCATTCAAAGAATAATTCCAGCCTTTGGGGCCGTACTCCCACCCTACGATTCCCCAAACGATCAGCAGACACAGTAAGTCTTCGGCCGCATCGAAATCGAGGCGTGCCATCCTAGCGACGTGACGAAATGACAATACTCTACCGGAACGCCAGGCGCTGAACAGCTTTCCGATATGCTGGTCGTATCGAAACTCTGACCTGTCTAACCGCATTTCATATTGCCACACTTTGACCAATACAGGGCTCGCTCTGTGGATGCGGTCCTCACGGCGCAAATAAGCTTGGAGCTGCTCCTTTTCGTCTTTGCAGAAATGAGGACGAGATGCCGAACGTGGGATTTGCACTTCCAAAACGGTTTTCATTTCGGCTTTCCAAATTTGCACGTCAAATGAAATGGGGGGCTTGCACTGCATTTCCGCGGCGGCCTGAATCATATGGAACTCCTCATCTGCTCTGACACCTGCAATGCTCCCATTGTCTTTGACACCGATCAAAAGTCGACCTCCATCTGTATTGGCAAAGGCGCAGAGCGTGCGCGCAATTTTACTTGCGTCTTCTACACGCATTTTAAAATCCTGCTTCTGGTGTTCGCCTTCAGCAATCATTTGGATGACATAGGACATGTTTGTAGAACAATGAAATTCGCGTACGCTGTGAACCAACGAAGTTAATGGTCAGATTGATAAAGCAAGTTTTAGGATATCCGTCGGAAAACGCTATCTTTGCAGGGATTATCGAAGAATAGGAATTGAAGAGGGGTCTCAACCCCTCTTTTTTTGTCCTCTTCTCTTCATTATTTTTGACCAAGCGCAGTGATTCAAGCATCGACAATTCGTCAGTTGGCTGAGGCCTACCTCGAAGGAACCTCTGGTTTCATCGTTGATATTCGCGTGGGCGAAAGCAATGCGATTTCCATTTTATTGGATGACGACGGTGCGACGAGCATTACCCAATGCATGGCATTGAGTCGTCACCTAGAAGGAGAACTGGATCGTGAAGCGGAAGACTTTGGATTGGATGTGAGCTCACCCGGGTTGGACCAGCCGTTGCAATTGCTTCGCCAATACGAGAAGAATATTGGAAGAGGGGTGCAGCTCAAGATTCGTGATGCAGGGAAGGTCGAGGGAGAGTTGGTTTCCGCTACGGAAGATTCGATTTCCATTAAGACCAAGGAAAAGCAACGCATCGAAGGTCGTAAGGCCAAAGAGTGGGTAGAAGAAGAAAAAACATACGCTTTAACGGAATTGGACTGGACGAAAGTTCAAATCTCTTTCAAGCAAAACTGATATTTTGATTTTGTCATTAACCGCAAACAGCACAACACTGAACGCATGACGCAACTCAATCTGGTGGATTCTTTTAAGGAATTCAAAGAATTCAAAAACATCGATCATGAGGTGATGATGGGGATTCTTGAAGATGTTTTCCGTGCAATGATTTTAAAGAAGTACGGAGACGACTCCAACTTTGACATCATCATTAACCCGGATAAAGGGGATTTGGAAATTTGGCGTAACCGTGACATCGTTGCAGACGACGTGGTCGAAGATGAAAACCAACAGGTATCCATTTCGGAAGCGTTGCGCATCGAGGATGACTTTGAGGTGGGTGAAGAACTTTCTGAGGAAATCAAACTGGAATCGTTCGGACGACGAAATGTCCTGTCGTTGCGTCAGAATTTGGCTGGTCGTATCATGGAATTGGAGAAGGACTCCATTTATCAGAAATACAAGGAGCGCGTTGGAGAGATTATCTCGGCAGAAGTGTACCAAATCTGGAAGCGTGAAATTTTGTTGGTAGATGACGAGGACAACGAAGTTGTCATGCCACGAGAAAACCAGATTCCAGGAGACTTTTTCAAGAAGGGAGATACCGTACGAGCGGTGGTTTCAGCGGTTGAAATGAAAAACAACAATCCTCGAATCGTTTTGTCACGGACGGCGCCGGAATTTCTGGAGCGTTTGTTTGAACAGGAGGTTCCGGAGATTTTTGACGGACTTATTACAATCAAGCGGGTTGTACGAGCTCCAGGTGAACGGGCGAAGGTCGCTGTTGAGTCTTATGACGAGCGCGTGGATCCAGTCGGCGCTTGCGTCGGGATGAAGGGGTCGCGTATTCACAGCATTGTCCGGGAGTTAAAGAACGAAAATATCGACGTAATTAATTTCACGGAGAATGAGCAGCTGCTCGTGACACGTTCATTGAGTCCAGCGAAGATTTCTTCAATGGAATTGAACACCGAGACGCGTGAAGCTAAGGTCTACCTCAAGCCTGACCAAGTAAGTTTGGCCATTGGTAAAGGAGGCAACAACATCAAATTGGCAGGTTTACTGACCAATTATGAAATTGACGTTTACAGAGAGGATGAAGATGCTGTCGATGATGTTGAGTTGACAGAGTTCTCTGATGAAATCGATGCGTGGATTTTAGAGGAGTTTGTCAAAATTGGTCTCGAAACAGCACGTTCTGTTTTAAATTTAGATGAAGATTTCTTGGTCAATCGCACAGACCTCGAATTGGAAACCATCAGGGAAGTATTGAAAATCCTCAAGGATGAATTGTCCTGAGACCGCTATTGACTCTTACCTTTCGCATATCATTCCCATATTCTAGCCCTTAAAATCGCTAATGGCCGACGCTAACAAACCCGTACGACTCAACCTAATAGCTCGAGAATTCAATCTTGGAGTACAGACCATTGCTGAATTTTTGGCAAGCAAGGGCATTGAAGTGGACGCTAAGCCCAACACCAAAATTGACGCGTCAGCGTATGCACTTGTGCGGGCCAATTTTCAGGATCAAAAGGAGGCGAAAGAGAAGGCTGTAAGCTCCTCTTCGCGTGCTATTGTTGAGCGTGAAAGCGTTACGCTTGCATCTGCCAGAAAGCGCACAGCACCTGTTGAAGAGGTTGAGGTAGAGATTGATCTATCCGTGTTTCAGAAGAGCCAGCAGCAGCCGGTTGTTGAGCGCGTCAAGCCCGTCGAACCAAAGCGAGAACCGCAAGTGGTTGAGCCGACGCCAGAATCGAAAGTGTTGGAAACAGTGCAAGAGGAAATTCCTGCCGAAGTTTCGAAAGCACCCGAAAAGACCCTCGAAGAGGCTCCTGTGGCTGTGAAAGAAATTGAAGAGGTGCCTGCAGAGGCTCCAAAGGAGGAAGTTGCGAAGAAAACGGTCGAAGAAAGTCTACCGGATAGCCCGGTGAAAATTTTGGGTAAGCTGGACTTGGAAGCAATGTCCAACAAGCGAAAGCCAAAGACGAAAGCACAGAAAGATGAGGAGCGCGCTCTGATCGCGAAGAAATCAGCCGAAATCTCGAAGAAGGAAGGCGCGGCTTTAGCCAAGGCCAAGCTGGATCAAGCAGAGACAGAAAAGGCTCAAAAAGCGGCGAAGAAAAACGCTGCAGATGCGCCAAGGGTAATAGAGAAGATGGAAACCCGGGTTGAAAAACTGACAGGGCCTACCGTGGTTGGAAAGATTGTGTTGCCTGTAGAGAAGAAGCGAACTTCTTCAAAGACAGACGACAACAAGCGAAAACGGAAGCGAATCACAAAAATAGACGTCGAAAAGACGGCACGTACGGCGAGCCCTGGGGCACGCCCAGCGGATACGCGTTCACGCGGCAAGAAAAACGAGCCGAAGCGGGAGGTTAGTCAAGCTGACATCCAGAAGGAAATTAAGGATACACTTGCACGATTGAGTGGGGGTCGAAAATCGAACTCTGCAAAATTGCGTCGAGCAAAGCGGAGTGCTGTCCAAGAGCGACAAGAGCAGGAGATTGCACGCCAAAAGGAAGCCGCTAGCACGCTTCAGTTGACGGAGTTCGTTACGGTTGCTGAATTAGCGAGCATGATGGATGTCAATGTAAACGAGGTGATCTCGGCTTGCATGACGCTCGGCATCATGGTTTCGATCAACCAACGATTGGATTCAGAGACAATCACCATTATTGCTGAAGAATTTGGATTTGAGGCTGACTTTGTGAGTGCAGAGGTACAGGAGGCAATTGAGATTGAGACGGACAATGAAGAAGATCTTGTTGACCGTCCACCAATTGTAACGGTGATGGGGCACGTCGATCACGGAAAGACTTCCTTGCTCGACTTCATTCGTAGTGCCAACGTTATTGGTGGTGAGGCAGGGGGTATTACGCAACACATTGGAGCCTACAATGTGACCTTGCCCAAGGGTGGAAACATGACATTTTTGGATACACCTGGTCACGAGGCCTTTACGGCTATGCGTGCAAGGGGTGCTCAAGTCACGGACATTGCAATCATTGTGGTTGCTGCTGATGATTCGGTGATGCCTCAAACAAAAGAGGCCATTAACCACGCTCAGGCAGCGGGAATCCCAATGATCATAGCGTTGAATAAGATGGACCGGCCTGAAGCCAATCCAGATCGTATTCGCCAAGAGCTTTCGGAATTGAACGTGGTGGTTGAGGAGTGGGGAGGAAAATTCCAGAGTCAGGAAATCTCTGCCAAAATGGGAGAGAATATCGATCCGCTTTTGGAAAAAGTTTTGTTGGAAGCAGAGATGCTTAACCTCAAAGCGAATCCAAACAAGCGGGCATTGGGGACGGTCATCGAAAGTTCTTTGGACAAAGGTCGAGGCTATGTGACCAATTTGCTCGTAGAAGGAGGAACGCTTCGAATAGGCGATCCAATTCTTGCGGGTCAATATTCAGGAAAAGTCAAGGCCATGTTCAATGAACGCGGCACGCGTGTGGAAGAGGCTGGACCATCGGTTCCGGTTTCTATTCTTGGATTTGATGGAGCCCCAAGCGCAGGAGATAAATTTCACGTCTTCGATGACGAGAGGGAATCAAGAAATATTGCTACCAAGCGTCAGCAGCTTCAAAGAGAGCAGGGCGTTCGATCGCAGCGTTCGGTTACCTTGGAAGAGCTGGGAAGACGTATTGCGGTGGGAGAATTCAAGGAATTGAATCTGATTGTCAAAGGTGACGTGGACGGTTCTATAGAAGCGTTGAGTGATTCTTTGGAAAAGCTTTCAACGGAAAAAGTACAGGTCAATATTATTCACAAAGCGGTAGGTCAGGTTTCGGAGTCAGACATCTTGTTGGCCTCGGCCTCCTCAGCGATCATCATTGGATTCCAGGTGCGCCCGAGTGGTGCGGCTCGAAAACTAGCGGAGAGGGAAGAAGTGCAAATCAAATTGTACTCTATCATCTACAAGGCCATTGAGGAAATGAAAGACGCGATGGAAGGGCTGCTTTCTGCGCGTATTGAAGAGAAGATTGTTGGATCTGCTGAAATCCGAGAAACATTCAAGATTTCAAAAGTGGGTACGATTGCGGGTTGCTTCGTAACAGAAGGAACCATCAAACGAAACAACAGGATCCGTCTGATTCGCGACGGAGTTGTTGCTTATACCGGATTGTTGGGATCTCTGAAACGATTCAAGGATGATGTCAAGGATGTCTCCAGAGGCTTTGAGTGTGGCTTGAACGTCGAACGATACAACGACATCAAAGTTGGTGATGTGGTGGAGGCATTCGAAGAGGTCGAAGTGAAGCAGACGCTAGAGGATTGATCCAATAGCAGGATTTCAATCGCGCGAACCGTTCGGAAATCTTTTTAATGGAATTGAGCCGAGGAAATGGAGATTTCCATAGGAATGACAATGGTCATGCGAAATGTTTCGCTCCATCGCTGGCGTTCTTTTTCAGCGGTCCATTTGTCATGAAAATCCCCCAATGTGACCCTGTAGCTTGGTGCCAGTGAAGAGAGATAGATTGGTAAGTCGGTTTTCATCCTCATTTGAGACCGAACCTTTCTGGCCTCTAGAAGGGTTCCTAAGTACAATTGAACACGGTATCCTTGAACAGGGTGCTGGATTACCATCCAAGCGGAATCCAAGGCTCCGATGTGCGCATTGCTTTGAAGCTCATAGCTTCCAACCTGCCTTGGAATAGGATCGGAAACGCGTTCTAAAGCAGACAGTTCTTCACCAATTGGGCCATTCGACTGGGATGAATCGGGGTCATCAATTGTCGTTTTATCGCCAGCTAATACGCCGTTTATAATCGGATCATATTGCGAAGCTGATTCGACGGGGGCACTCTTTCCGTTAAATATAGATTTCCACCACGGAGCATCGTCTTGAGCAAAAGCGTTCGTGCATGAACTGCCTAGCATCAAGATCAAAAGGGGGCCGTAAATTGCCCTTTGACGTCTATGGAATAAGATTTGTTTTGACATGGTCACCGTTTGCGAAATTAACGATGCGGAGCGAAGTCGACATGCTTTCAACGGAATTTGTGCTGAAAGAATTTCAGCATCAGCCGATTATCTCGCGTTTGCAAGCTCCAGAACTTATGTAGAATGATTCTTAATTAGACGTGTGATGACTATTCACTCGAGTTATCCTGAAATTTTATGGTCTTCAATGCTTAATTTTGCCGGCGAAATGAGCGATTTTTCATCGTAATGCG
>JAPKAW010000037.1 GCA_028825055.1 Flavobacteriales bacterium
CCTCGGGAGTTCGGAGGCGGTGATCGCTGAAATGGAATTGATGGCACGCGCTGCGGTGGGGGACGACTTGAAACAAATCATTTCCAACATCGGTGTGTTTTATGATCTGCCCGCGGCTTACACGCCCAATAGCGGAACCCAAGACGCCTTCATAGGATTACAATTGCATGAAAATGCCCGTCGCGCGACCGATGAGGTTGCTCGGGAATTGAGGTTGCTTTTCCGGGATGCTTTCCCTGGCGTCGAAATGAGCTTTTACTCGGGAGGCCTGATGACAGCCGCTTTGAATGAAGGCAAGCCGGCACCAATTGACGTGCGCATTAAAGGCAACAAGTTGGAGGTGCTGGAAGCATTGGCCCGCCAAGTTCGCGATACCTTGCGTTTGGTAGAAGGCATTCAAGACGCGCGCGTCTTGCAGCGCTTGGACCAGCCGACCAAGGAGGTGGATATTGACCGAGAGCGCGCCGCGCGCATGGGAGTGGACCCCGTCGACGCCATCCAGAACATGGTCGCGGCATTCAGTTCCACAGCCACTTTTGATAAATCCTTTTGGATTGACGAGGGCAATGGCAACCATTATTACGTTGGTGTTACCTATCCGGAGTACGCCATCGATTCGGAAGATGTGCTCGGCCATGTGTTGGTCCAAGGCGCCGAAGGAGGTAAGCCCATTCCGTTCCGGACTTTCTCCAAGGTGAGCAACCGCAGCTCAGCGGTGGAAATCAACCACCACGATTTATCGCGTGTTTTCAATGTCTATGCCAACGTCGATGGCCGGGACATCGGGCGCACCTCGCTGGAGATTGAGCGTCGCTTAGAGGGCATCCAAGCCAACTTGCCTCGAGGGTACTCCATGGACTTTGACGGGGAGGTGGCGGTGATGCGCAGCTCGTTTTCCAATTTGGGATTGGGACTGGTTCTCGCCCTGCTCTTTGCCTATTTGATTGTGGTTCCACTCTTCCGGTCCTTCAAACAACCCATCGCGATGTTGGTGGCCTTTCCGCCGGCACTCTCCGGAATGATCGCACTCCTGTGGATTACGGGAACCCCTTTGAGTATCCAAGCTCTGATGGGGGCGATCATGGTCGTCGGGATTACCGTTTCCTACGGCAACTTGATGGTGGACCGGATCAATTCCTTGCGCCGCGATGGCATGGGATTGGAAGAGGCCATCGTCTCCGGCTCCCAACAGCGTCTCCGTCCCATCTTGATGACGGCGATCACCACCGTGTTGGGATTGATGCCGACCGCATGGGGGTTGGGAGGGTCTCAAATCAACCAGCCATTGGCGCTCGCCGTCATCGGCGGCACCATCATGGCCGCGTGGCTCACCTTGTATGTTGTTCCTGCCGGTTACCGGCTCTTTAACGCTTCAGAATCATGAGTGTATTCAATTTTCGCAACACGTGTCCACTTGCAGCCATTGGTTTGCTGGCATTCGGTTGTTCCGACGCGCCGGTACCAGCATCCACGAGTGCGGCCCAAGCAGCGATGCAAGTGGTTGAGGTGGTAACACCTGTACCTGCCAACTTTGAAAAAACGCTTACGGTCGTAGGCATTGTGGAACCGCTTCAATCCGTTGAGGTCATGCCACTCGAATCGGGCTTCATCGCAGATTTCTTGGTAGACGAAGGAGACGCTGTCCAGAAAGGAGATGTGTTGGTGCGATTGGAAAATCCCATTCTCAATCGGGAGAAACAAGCGCTCGAAGTAGAGGCTGATGTCGCCAACAAAGCATTGCAGCGATTGACTCAAGCGATGAAAGGAGCAGCAGGGTTAATCCCAGCCGTCGATCTGGAACAAGCGGAGGCCACTTTTGCTCGGACCTCGGCTGCGTTGTCAGTAGTTAATGACCGCTTGGCTTTCTTGAACGTCACCGCTCCTTTCGACGGCGTAATTGCCGCGCGCTACCTACATCCCGGAGCGGTGGTTGAAAACGGCCAATTGTCAGCCGATCAAATGCCGCTGCTCTCACTCGTACAATGTAAATCCTTGCGCATCCGTCTTCCTTTTCCGGAACGGGACGCCTCCTTTCTCAACCGAGGCGATTCGGTGACGCTCTATTTCCCCGATTTAGAACGAACGGTTTCCACTCGGATTGGACGTTTGGCCAGCGAGATCAACAACATGGAACACACCCTTGATGCCTTGGTCGATTGGAATCAAACGACTTGCGATCTGCGCCCCGGGATGTATGTGGAAGGGTCGGTCTTTGGCAATAGCCAGGCCGATGTGTTGTCCGTACCGACAGCGGTACGCTTTGAACGCGATGGATTGTCGCTCGCATATATTGTGGTAGATGGTATCGTCAAGGAGATTGCCTTGAAGGTCATTGCGGAAGACAAAACCCGATTGGCAATCCAAGGAGCGGGAATAGACGCCACCACCCAATTCATAACGGCGGGTCGTGGTTTGGTCAGTGTCGGAGATCGCACTCAAGTCAAGCGCGCATCATGAGTCGATTTCATTGCTCAGTCGGGATGGTTTTGATGGTGTTTGTCGCGATCGAGCTGCGAGCCCAAGCGTTTGGGATGACGGAGGATGTCCTTACGGCTCAGGCGCTCATCGAGCTTGCTTTAAAGGCTCCGGCTCATGAAATGCGCAACCAAGCGCGCTTATTGGAGGCCCAAAGCAGCTTGGAGTCAGCCCGACGTTGGTGGATTCCATCGGCCGTCATTGGTGCCCAGTCCTTTTCGCGGCAAGGCAGCTCCATGAATGTCGCCGGCGAGATCTTACCGGACATTGTGGCGCGTAACAGCCAGTGGATGGGAGAATTGCGGATTGGCGGCGATGTCGCCCAATTTTGGACGGCTCAAGAGTCAGCGGGTTTCCATCAAGCAGCCGTCACATGGGAGGTTGTTACCGAACGCGACGAACGGATCTTGGCGTGCATGGCGGCGTATGTGGCTGCAATCGCCTCCGCTCAGGACGAGCAGTTACACGCAGCTTCAGTGGAGGCTTGGAAACAATATGAACAGGAGTTAAATTGGTTGGTGGAGTCGGGATTGCGGCCGCGATCTGAGGCGCTTTCAGCAGCATCCGAGCGGCTTCATTTGGAGAGTCAAGTGCTCCAATTGCGCGCGACACGCGAAGCAGTGCTGACAGAACTTTGGTCGGTATTAGGAGTTCAGGAAACGATGCCATTGAGTGAGGAATGGCCCGTATGGACTGCCCTTTTCAGCAAGGACGCGACATCTGTTTGGCCTGAACAATCTGCCCTAGTAGCCCGGAGAGATCAGGCGGAGTCCGCACAAAAAGGGCTGACCCGTGAGATTTGGCTGCCCGAGCTTCGATTCAGTCCGATGTTGAATGGCTTCGGCGCAGATTTCTCCTCCTTGGCCCCCACCACCCAATGGGTCGGTGCCTTGATGTGGAGCATTCCATTGGGTCGATTGCTTCCCGGAGGAGACAAAGGTCAAGCCGCTGCGCAGGTTGCTTATAGGCAGGCCGACGCCTTGGCTTGGGACCAAGAGCATACGGCACAACTGAGCGGTCTGGAGAAAAGAGTCAATTTACTGAAACAAGCCTTGATTCAGCAAATTGAAGCAGCGAGTCAGGCAGACAAGGCTCGAGCTCAATCATTGAATCGAGAAAGCCAAGGCTTGGTGACGCCGTTTGAACGCATTCAACTCGAACGTCAACATTTGCGCGCCCGCTCCAGTGTGTATTCCCTTCAAAGCGATTTGCTTCTATTGGAGATGATGTTGGCGTTGGAATCGGGAGCCCAATGGGCTCAGGGTTGATTCAGTCTTCAATGATCTCGACCGAGAACGTATCGCCTTGTCCGATTTGAGTGACGAGATCTAAGCCTTCCGTCACCTTGCCAAAACACGTGTGTTGGCGATCCAGGTGTGAAGTGGTTTCTCGGCTGTGAACCAAAAAGAACTGAGACCCTCCGGTGTTGCGACCGGCATGCGCCATCGACAAAACACCTTTGTCGTGGAACTGATTCTCACCGTCCAATTCGCAGTCAATGTTATAACCAGGTCCTCCGCTTCCGATGCCCTGGGGGCAACCTCCTTGGGCGACAAAACCAGGGATGACCCGATGAAACTTCAAGCCGTTGTAAAAGCCTTCTTTAGCGAGTTTGACAAAATTGGCCACCGTGTTAGGAGCGTCTTTTGCAAATAATTCCACCTTCAAGGCACCTTGGTCTGTAATAATCGTTGCGTGCATGCGTTGTATGTATTGATGCGATTCGTCTTCAAGCGTCTGAAGCGCCGCAAAGCTACCACGAAATGAATGCGATTTGCTGAGAGAAGCGTATGGCGATTGAATGGCGACCCTTCTTTCGGCATAAAAAGCTAATTTTGAAAAATAAAACCAGCAAATCATGAGGCTCTCCTTTCTATATCTAACTGTTGTATTTGGTTTGAGTGTATTGCAGCCTTTTCAAGCTCTAAGTCAAACGAATTTTTTCGAAGATCCTCGATTCCCCAGTGTGGCAAAAACGCATGATGTGATTGCCATTTTACCATTTGATGCTAGAGTAACCTTGAGACCAAGACAGATGAGAGATGTAACTCCTGAACAGCTCGACCGGATGGAGAAAGCAGAAGGAGACGGAATTCAGGGGGCTATGCATTCGTGGTTTCTAAAGCGCAAAAAAAGAGGGAGTTTGAGAATTGATGTTCAATCCCCGAATGTGACAAACGCCAAGTTGCTCAAAAATGGTGTGACACCGGAATTGATGGCGGCTTACGAACCTAAGGAGTTGTGCGAAATTTTGGGAGTCGACGCTGTCATTATGGGTACTTTTGATACAAATAAACCCATGTCACAAGGAGCTGCAATTGCTTTAGGGGTGTTGTTTGGGATATCTGGTTCGACGGAAAAGGCGATAATAAACTTGAATGTTTATGATGGTGAGACAGGGGATTTGATGTGCAGTTACATGAAAAACATCAATGGCGGAATGGGCAGTACTTCCGAAGATCTTGTGAATGTGCTGATGCGCAAGGCTTCGCGGAGAATTGCGTACACGAAGAATATAACGAATTAGACAAGTGTGGTTGAGGAATTATGATGATCTATGCTAGAGTTTGAATCGTACAGCGACAAATGGGGCCAGAAATTCTATAGCCTTAATAATGTGTGGTTGAGGAAGTTGTTTTTGATTGAACCGTATGATGAATATGTTTTAGAGAATCCTCGTGAGGCCATTTTGGACAAAGGGGGGAGCATATTCTTTGGTGTCTACGAAGGTCAGGCGGTGGCCACATTTGCATTAGTCCCCACCTCCAAAGGCTCTGTTGAACTCAATAAAATGGCGGTTCAAGAAGATTTGCGTGGAAGGGGGTTTGGAAATACTATGATGTCTTTCGTCTTGGAGCAGTGCCGGAAGGATGGCGTGGACTCGATTGAGTTGTACTCAAACAGGAAGCTGGTCAACGCGCTGCATTTGTACCGAAAGTTTGGTTTCAAGGAAACGCCGATTCCATCCGATAATCCTTACGAACGTGCAGATATCCGAATGGTTTTAAAGCTTTCAGGAAGATGAGACCGACTATTTCTTCAACAAAAAGATGCGTGCGTTATTAAAACGAATAAAAAAAGCCTCCCGTTTGGGAGGCTTTTTAATTGAGCGAGAAACGAGATTCGAACTCGCGACCCCAACCTTGGCAAGGTTGTGCTCTACCACTGAGCTATTCTCGCATTATGCGGTTTGCTTTCAAACCGAGGACGGCAAATTTACGGAAGTGTAACGCAGGAGCAAAGCATGTGCCTAAAAAAAAGTTAGGAGACACGTGAGTTAGCCAATTGACTCGAGCGAAATTCGTGTCATGAATTATTTGGCGCATTTGGTGATTGGTGGTCCTGATCCCGATTTGATGGTGGGCAATTTCATGGGTGACTCCATAAAAGGCAGTGCCTACAGCGTGCTTCCAAAGAGCGTTGCAGCGGGGGTCTTGCTGCATCGGTGGATTGATTCTGAGGCAGATGCGCATCCGTTGTCCCAAGCTTCACGCGCTGATTTAAGACCCGTTTTGGGGAGGATGTCCGGTGTTGGTCTGGATTTACTGCATGATTATTTCCTTGCACGGAATTTCAACAGGATTCTTCCTCAATGGCAGCTGGAATCTTTTGTGGACCACGTGGAGTCAATTTTAGCTAAGAGAAAAAATGAAATGCCTGATCGAACCCAACGATTTTTCAATGCCATGACAGAACACCGCTGGTTGAAAGAGTATGGAAATAGAGAGAAAATGCTTCAAGTCTGTACATCGATGGATACTCGAATCGCTTGGTATTCCAATTTGAACGAGCTATTTGAAGCCGTTGATCGTGTCGGAGAACCCGCGTTGGAAGAGCGGTTTTTAGAATTGATTTCTGATCTGATGAACCGCAGGGCAGAGAAATGGCCATCTTGGTGAAGGCGTGGTGCATTTGGCGTGCGATATCCGTAACTTCGGACCATGGTTGATATGACGTATAACAGCACCCGCGATGACCTGTCCATACCGGAGTATGGAAGAACCATTCATCAGATGGTCAGCCATCTAAAGTCGCTGGCTGATCGAGAAGAACGCAATCATTGCGCAACTGCTATTGTGAGTATCATGGGGTCTATTGTTGCCCAGGAGGGAGACAAAGATGATTCTGAGAAAAAACTTTGGGGTCAGCTCTTTTTTATGGCGGATTACGATTTGGATGTAGACTGTCCGTTTGAGACTCCAACAAGGGAATCTCGGGAAGAAACGCCGGGACGTTTGACATATCCTGGAGCAACTTCGCGTTTGGGCCACTACGGGGCCATGACCCGAGAGTTGATTGAAAAAGCAAAAGCATACGAAGAAGGAGAGGAGAAGGCCGCGTTGATTTTGACAATTGCCAACCTCATGAAGCGTCATTTTTTAACGTGGAATCGTAGCACGGTTGAAAATGCCTTGATCCGCGAGCAACTCAAAGAGATGAGTGAAGGACAGCTTATTCTGCCCGAGGAGACTGAATTGGTGAGTTCCGCTGAAATCCTGAAGAGCAAGCGCAAGACGAGTGACGCTCTGGATCGTTGGAAAGGAAAGAAAAAGAAGCGCTAATTTTCTTCAAGGATTGTCCGAAACGTGCTGTCGAAAAGTTTTAGAAGCACTGTTTTTCCGTGTTGTGTCGTGACGTTATTTCGAAGGGCTGATGTGCTCCTTGAAGGAATGGTCTTGAAGGCAAGCACCCTTTGCTTTCGTAAGCAAAGTCAGAGAAGAAAAACAAGAGAATAGTCCCATCATGTCTAGCTTTATCATCCAAGGAGGGAAAACGTTGTCCGGAGAAGTCATTCCTCAGGGCGCGAAAAACGAGGCGCTGCAGATTCTGTGCGCTGTTTTGTTGACTTCAAAACCGGTTACCATTTCCAATTTGCCGGACATCGTGGATGTCAATAAGTTGATTGATTTACTCTCGAGCATGGGGGTGAAGACAGTCCGCCAAGGCCCAGGTGCTTACCGCTTTCAAGCGGATGAAGTGAACCTTGATTATTTCAAAACAGAGGAGTTCAGTGAAAAAGGGGGCTCTTTGCGGGGTTCAACGATGGTTCTAGGTCCGCTTCTTGCCCGTTTTGGTCAAGGTGCGATTCCAAAGCCAGGAGGCGATAAAATTGGCCGACGGCGCATGGACACGCACTTCATAGGTTTCGAAGCCTTGGGGGCAACGTTCACGTACGATTCAAAAAGCGGATTTTTTGAAGCATCAGCAGGCGACGGATTGATCGGCACTGACATGTTGCTCGATGAAGCTTCTGTAACCGGCACGGCCAATATTGTCATGGCCGCATGCATGGCCAAGGGCACCACCACCATCTACAACGCAGCATGTGAACCTTACCTGCAGCAGTTGTGCAAGATGATCAATCGGATGGGCGGTAAGATTAGCGGTATTGGGTCTAATTTACTCATCATAGAGGGCGTCGAGGAGCTTGGGGGGACCGAACATCGATGCCTTCCGGACATGATCGAAATTGGTAGTTTTATCGGTCTTGCGGCAATGACACGCAGTAGTCTCACCATTAAGGATGTGGCGTTTGATGAGTTGGGGATGATTCCACGCGTTTTCAAGCGCATGGGCATTGCCTTGGAAAGACGGGGTGATGATTTATTCGTCCCAGCCCAGGACAGCTATGAAATAGACACCTTCATTGATGGATCGATCTTGACGGTAGCAGATGCTCCTTGGCCGGGCTTTACCCCGGACTTATTGTCGATCATATTGGTGACGGCCACCCAAGCGCGTGGGAGCGTTTTGATTCACCAGAAAATGTTTGAAAGCCGATTGTTCTTTACGGATAAGCTAATAGACATGGGAGCACAAATCATCTTGTGTGACCCCCACCGAGCAACTGTCATCGGGATGGATCACAAGAGTCCATTGCGCGGTGTCACGATGACTTCCCCAGACATTCGTGCAGGCGTTTCGTTGCTTATTGCTGCGCTATCCGCCGAAGGTCAGTCGACGATTCATAACATCGGTCAGATTGACCGAGGTTACCAAGACATTGAGGGCAGGCTTAAAGCTTTGGGGGCGAGCATTGAAAGGGTAGAATGAAGTTGTAAATTGCATCCATGTTGACATGGAAAATAGGATTGGGTGCAGCGGCTCTAGCTGCGGGTGTTTGGATGAGCACCGACAAAGGTGTTGAGACCTCTTCACGTATCGTGTTATCTGAAATAGTAGAACAATCCGTTGTCCCTAGCGGTCGCGTCGGAACGCGAATTGGTGACACTGCTCCTGAAATCGCACTGAATAGTCCAAAAGGCAAGCCGATTAAATTAAGCGAGTTGCGCGGAAACTTGGTGCTGATTGATTTTTGGGCATCGTGGTGTGGGCCCTGCCGAAGAGAGAATCCCAATGTCGTTAACGCCTACAACAAGTACAAAAAAGCCAAATTCAAATCGGCTGATGGGTTTGATGTCTACAGCGTATCATTGGATAGTGATGTAGCGCGTTGGAAAGCTGCGATCGCTGCCGATGGGTTGGTTTGGAAAAACCACGTATCGGATCTAAAACGCTGGAATAGTGAAGCTGCTGCTGTGTATGGAGTAAGCTCCATTCCCATGAGCATATTGGTCGATGAGAATGGCATCATTATCGGAAAGAATTTGCGCGGTATGCAGTTACACAGACAAATTGACCGACACGTAGCGCGGCTCTAACCCAATCAATACTGACAGGTTGTCCGCATCTTGCTTGTGGCACTGGATTTGAGTGGATGCTTGCAAATAAAGGAACATGGACTTAGAACGGAAAAATGCTTCTGTGGAGGAAGAGGTGACAGACACGGCGTCTGCAACTGCATCTGAAGGAAATGAAGGGGAGGAGAGCTCTTCGGAGGCGACTTCATCGCCTGACGATGGTGACGAATCAACGGCATCCTCTCAATCTGAAGAACAGACGGATTGGCAGGACCGGTATTTACGGTTGTATGCGGAATTTGACAATTATCGCAAACGCACTATGCGTGAACGGGTCGAATTGATTCGCACTGCGTCCCGTGACTCCATCGAGAAAATACTGCCGATTTTGGATGATTTTTCCCGCGCAGAAGCGGCGTCCTTAGAATTACAAGATGCCCAGGCATTGAAGGAAGGACAGCATTTAATTCACACGAAATTCAAGCAATTGATGGAAACTCAGGGTGTAAAGGTCATGGCTGTGGAAACGGGTGATGTCTTTGACGTTGATTTCCATGAAGCGATCACTCGAATACCTTCTCCTGAATTGTCAGGAAAAGTCGTCGATGTGGTTGAATCGGGTTACTTGCTCAATGATGCTGTCATTCGATATGCAAAAGTGGTCGTTGGAGAATAACCATTAGAAAGGAGACAGATGGCAAAGCGTGATTACTATGAGGTTTTGGGAGTGGGCCGCCAGGCCTCCGCATCGGATATTAAAAAAGCCTACCGCAAGTTGGCTTTGAAGCATCATCCGGATAAAAACCCGGATGACAGCAGTGCAGAAGAAAAATTCAAGGAAGCGGCAGAGGCCTATGAGGTTCTTCAAGATGACCAAAAACGCGCCAAGTTCGACCGTTTTGGACATGAAGGATTGAAAGGCGGTCCCGGTGGTGGCGGTGGATTCGGTGGTATGGATATGGACGACATCTTCAGCCAGTTTGGGGATATTTTCGGCGGTGGATTTGGCGGCGGCGGCGGCGGCGGTGGAGGCGGCGGTGGCCGTCGACGGCGGATGAAGGGGTCCAACCTGCGCATCAAGGTTAAAATGACGCTGGAAGAGATCGCCACCGGGGTTGAGAAAAAAGTGAAAGTCCTTAAGCAGGTGCAGGCAGAGGGAGCGGAATACAGTGATTGCCAAACGTGTGGAGGAAGCGGCCAAGTGCGTCGGGTTCAGAATACCATTTTGGGTCAAATGCAGACAGCGTCGACATGTCCGCAATGCCAGGGGAGTGGTCAATCGGTGCGCAAGCGGCCCCAAGGTTCCGACGAATGGGGCATGGTCCGAAAGGAATCGGTCGTGACCATCCAGATTCCATCGGGCGTGGAAGATGGCATGCAACTCAATGTACGTGGAGAAGGAAATGGTGCTCCAATGGGAGGTGTTGCAGGCGACTTGCTAGTGGTCATCGAGGCCATACCGCATGAACATCTGCAGCGCAATGGAAAGAACATCCATTATGATTTGTACATATCCTTCACGGATGCTGCATTGGGAGCTAGTGCTGAGGTACCAATCGTCGATGGCAAAGCCAAGATCAAAATTGAGCCAGGTACGCAAAGTGGCCGCATTGTTCGGTTGAGAGGAAAGGGCTTGCCGACGGTTGACAGTTACGGCAATGGAGATATGTTGATTAACATCAATGTTTGGACACCAAAAAAGTTGACAGACAGTGAAAAATCACTTTTAGAAGAGTTGAGTGATTCAGACAACTTCGCGCCAGATTCGGATCACCAGGAAAAAGGATTTTTTGATAAGGTGCGCGATATGTTCACCTAAAGTATCATCTTAGAGAGTTACATGGAACGAATTCCCGCCCTTGCCATTACTGAAGTTGTTAAGTCGTTTCGGGCACATAAAGCCCTGAAAGGAGTTGACCTTCACGTGAATGAAGGGCGGATATTTGGATTGCTCGGCCCGAACGGAGCGGGAAAAACTACGTTAATTCGAATGCTAACAGGTATTACGGCTCCTGACTCCGGCTCCATTTCATTTTTTGGTTCACCGTTGAACCGAGGTCACATTTCTCAGATCGGATACTTGCCAGAAGAACGCGGACTTTACAAATCCATGCGTGTTGGCGAACAGGCTTTGTATTTTGCACAACTTCGTGGGATGCAGCGACAAGAAGCTGAAAAACGTCTTCGAGTATGGTTTGAAAAACTGGAGGTGGAAGGATGGTGGAACCGCGAAGTTGCAGACCTAAGCAAAGGAATGGCTCAAAAGGTGCAGTTTATCATAGCTGTATTGCACGAGCCACGACTTCTCATCTTGGATGAGCCATTCAGTGGTTTTGACCCCATCAATGCACAGCGTGTGCGTGATGCGGTGATCGAATTGAAAGAAAAGCAGGGCACAACGGTATTGCTATCCACGCATGACATGGGTAGCGTTGAGGAGCTCTGTGATGAGGTGGCGCTCCTCAATCGAGGAGAAGTCATTTTAGACGGTCCTGTGCACAGCTTGAGGGAACAAGCACGGGACGGTCGATTTACTCTCCGATTTCGGGGTACAATCATGGAATTTACCGTTGCCTTAGGGGCGAGCGCTGAATTGATTGAAGTTCTCGATTCAGAATCGACAGTCGGAGAACATCAAGTTATGATGCGCCTGTCACCTGAGGGTGATATGGCCTCGTGGTTACACTGGATATCGGGTCAAGTGGCCATAGTCGCTTGTACTCCGTGGCAACCGTCGATGCGCGATGTATTCATTGAAACGGTTGAGAATCGTGAATCCAATTTAAAATTGTCATGAGTGCATTGCGGCACATTGTGTATAGGGAATGGATCACGCGTGTTCGTCGAAAGGCATTCATTCTTGGCACCCTAGCTGTGCCTTTATTGGTCATGGGCAGTATGGCCATTAGCTGGTGGATCGAACAAGGCGATACCCAAGAGTCCCGTGTTCTTGTTGTCGATGTCGCAGGCATGGTAAGTCAATGGGATGAGCGCTTCGAATCATGGGTTCCCATTTGTCCAGATTGTTTTCCCGACAGAACATCTCTCACCTATCGATTTTCTTCAGAAGGGATGGAAGATGAGGCCTTCATTGCTTCGGACTTTGATGTCATGGTGGTATTTGATGATGCCATCTTGCAGCATCATAAGGCCATGTATTACTATGAACAAACGCCAGGGTTTGACTTGCAAAATCACTTAAAAACGGACCTATCCATGGCATTGGAACGTTTCAAGGTCAAAGAAACTCAGGACTTGGATTTCTCCGCCTACCAACGATTGAAAACACAGGTGTCACTCGTCGGGC
>JAPKAW010000038.1 GCA_028825055.1 Flavobacteriales bacterium
AGCTGATGCACGGATTAACGCCCAAGAACATCGAAACGATTCGTCCTCTAAAGGAAGGCGTTATTGCTGACTTTCAAGCCGCTGAAGAAATGATCAAGGGTATGATCAAAATGATGAATGTGCGTAAGACCTGGTTCACACCATCGCTTCGCATGGTCATCTGCATCCCTTCTGGAATTACCGAAGTGGAAAAGCGAGCTGTCGGGGACAGCGCAGAACATGCTGGAGGAAAAGATGTCTATCTCATACACGAGCCCATGGCCGCAGCCATTGGAATCGGCATCGATGTTGAAGAGCCCATGGGCAATATGATTATTGACATCGGGGGAGGTACATCAGAGATTGCCGTCATTGCACTTGGTGGCATTGTCACAGATAAAAACATTCGAGTGGCCGGGGATGATTTTACTTCCGATATCGAAGAGTATATGAGACGGCAACACAACATCTTGATCGGTGAACGGACGGCGGAGCAAATTAAGATTGAAGTGGGATCTGCCATGCCGGAATTGGACAATCCCCCTGAAGACTATCCTGTACGTGGTCGGGACTTGATGACTGGTATTCCAAAAGAAATCCTGGTTTCTTACCGAGAAATTGCACAAGCCTTGGATAAGAGCATTTCGAAAATCGAAGAAGCCATTCACAGCGCCTTGGAGCAAACACCTCCTGAGTTATCTGCTGACATATACAAGACCGGTATTTATCTGGCTGGTGGCGGAGCATTGCTGCGCGGATTGGACAAGCGAATCGCTGCACGAACCCGACTTCCAGTTCATGTTGCTGACGACCCACTACACGCTGTTGCAAAAGGGACGGCCATCGCATTGAAAAACATTGATCGCTTCCCCTTCTTGATGCGCAATTGATTGCAGACAAGAAGTCATGTACAACCTTTGGAGACTCATCGTTCGACATCAACTGATCCTGACGTTTATCCTATGTCAGGGCTTTGCTTTGGTGTGGTTTTTCTCAAGTCACGGCTACCCGAGGGGACAATGGGTTCGCGCCTCCCTTGAAGTTCAAGGCACCTGGAATGAATATGTTTCAGACATGAGTCAATTGACCGAGTTGGCGCATCAGAATGAACAGCTCTTATTGGAAAATGCCCAGTTGCGTTCTGAACTCTTGAAAAGTAAGCAACGTAACAACCCCCTTTCGACGGAATCCAAGTTTGCAAACACCATTGTGCCCACAGAAGTCATCCGATCTACGGCGCATCTTAGCGCCAACTTTATCATTATCAACTCTGGGTCTGATGATGGCGTAGAAACCGGGCAAGGAGCCTTGCACAGAGGGTTTGCCGTTGCCAAGGTGGTGGAGACTACTGCAAACCACGCGCTACTTCTTCCTTTGATCCATACAGGTATGGAGTGGAGCGCCCGATTGGGGAAAAACGGACCGGTCGGTCGTTTATTTTGGAATGGCAAAGACACCCAAATTGCACACCTTGACGACATCCCCCGGAATTTCGCTGTTTCACCTGGAGACACCATTTACACCTCAGGTTTTCAGGGAATATTCCCTCCAGAATTGACTTTTGGCTATGCCACCACAACAGCCCCAGAACAAGACGGAGAATTCCAGCGAATCCAAATCACTTTGGGGGCCCCTTTTCAGGAACTTCGGTACCTCCACATTGTTGACGACCAGGCCTCCGAAGCAATTGAACTCTGGATGAACCCCACTCCATGATCGGTTCCATCACTCCCTATTTGACCCTGCTCGTGGCTTGGATACTCCAAGTGTTTTGCTTCCAATATCTGGTCATGGGCAACGGTTGGCTCTTGCCCACATTCCATCTGTATGGATTGATTTTACTCCCGCTGACATTGTCTCCGTTGGCCCTTCTTTTAATCTGCGGATTGACCGGAGTATTGCTTGACTTAACGACCATGGGAGGTGGTATCTTCACATCTTCTGCTTTGCTTATGGGGGGATGTATTCCGGCCGTAAACCGGATACTCATACCACGCGAAGGGTATGAAACCATGGAACAAGGGACCCTCCAATCACATGGTTTTCAATGGTTCTCGTCTAGAGCATTGCTTTTATTGCTCGCGCACAATTTGTGGATGTTTAGCTTAGAAGCGGGTCGATGGGGATTGATGGTCGAAGGATGGGGCAAGGCCTTGACCTCTGCCTTCTTCACGTGGGGACTCTTTTTAATGGCTTCCTACATCTCGCAATCAAAACGGCGCAAACGATGAACCTGAAAGAACGACAATGGGTCATAGGGGGCATCATTCTCCTCATGTCGGTCATTTTCATCGGTCGGCTCTTTCAATTGCAATTGGGCCCCAGTGCATGGAAAGACTATGCGGCGCGCATCACGGAAGAACGGGAAATCATCGACCCTGCTCGAGGGATGATCCTCGATCGAAATGGGCAAATATTCTTGACCAACGTCCCCAGCTATGATTTGCTTTTTACGCCGCGTCAAGCTCGGCTAGCGGGCGGATTGGATACCATGGCATTGAGCCAAACCATTCGTCTGGACACCTCAAAACTCATCGCTGCCTTAGCCAAAGCCGATGCGTATGCCAGCTATCGCCCATCGCCCATCTTGAAGCAGATTACGAATCACGATTACGCTCAGATTTCTGGTGAGATATGGCGATTTCCTGGATTGCAATCCAAGCGCCGATCGATCCGGACCAATGAAGGAGGGCTTGCCAGCCACCTTCTTGGTGAGTACCGAGAAACGGATCGGGAAGATTTAAATTCAGGCCAAGGGTATCGTCTCGGTGACTACAAAGGAAAATCCGGTTTGGAATTGGAGTTCGAGATGCGATTGCGAGGAAAACGGGGAATCAAATACCACATAGTTGATGTGCGGAATGACTTCCGAGAACCATTAGCCAATGGTCAATTCGACAGCTTGCCCACCTCCGGTGAAAACGTCACCACGACATTGGACATGGACCTTCAGGCTTACGGGGAGCGTTTGATGGGAAATAAGCGGGGGGCGATTGTTGCACTCGATCCGAAAACAGGCGAAGTGCTCGCCTTGGTAAGTGCTCCGTCTTACTCTACTGATTTCCTAACGGGAAAGAATCGGGGAGCGCATTACACAGAACTGCTGCAAGACCCCTCCAAGCCCCTGTTCAATCGTGCGATGCGTGCCACGTATCGACCGGGCAGTATTTTTAAAATGATCCAGGGATTGATTGCTTTGGATGAAGGGGTCATCTCAACGGATTCGAGGATTGTCTGCAATCGCGATATCCTAGGCTGCCATGGAGCCCATTCCATGGACAACCTCGAACAAGCCATCGTCCATTCATGCAATCCTTACTTTCATGAAGTCATGAAGCGGATGGTCCAGGGTGGGCGGGCAGACAACATCTTTCAAGACGCCTCCGAAGGTCTTGCTTTATGGAGCCCACGCATTAAGAAATTTGGAATCGGTACGGATCTCGGAGGACACCTATCCGGCTTGCGTTCTGGATCTGTTCCTGACACCACCCTGTACAATCGTATGTATGGAAAAAAACGCTGGGCCTACTCCACTATTTATAGCATTTCAATTGGAGAGGGTGAGCTGCTCACGACGCCCGTACACATGGCCAATCTCGCCGCTATTATGGCCAATCGAGGATGGTTCGTCACACCGCATACCATTTTGGATATAGGCGGGAACGGCAAGCCTCCATCACTCGACTCGTTAGTGGAGACCGGTGTTGACCCAACGGCATTCAACCCCATAATCCAGGCCATGGCGGCTGTTGTTGCATCTTCAGAAGGGACCGGCACAAAAGCGCGTGTGCCCGGAATTACGGTGTGCGGAAAAACAGGAACTGTTCAAGATGGCGAGCGCGCAACGCATTCTGTTTTCATGGCATTTGCTCCGAAAGAAAACCCGCGCATAGCTCTGAGTGTTTACGTCGAGAATGCGGGGTCTGGAGGTGATTGGGCGGCACCAATAGCCAGTTTGATGATGGAGCAATTTCTGACTGGATCCGTTTCTCAAACGGACAAAGAAGAACACATTCTCCGGTCCACCTACCCCTTTCCCGAACATTGATGAGACGCTCACAATCCGTAGGACAAAGAATCGACTGGACCACAGTAGGAATTGTCGCCGTCATGATGATTTTGGGTTGGCTCAATATCTCTAGCGCTACGGCGGGTGCATCGCCTGTTGACTGGCTCGACTTGGGGTCGAAACAAGGCAAACAGCTTATTTGGATTCTTATTTGTAGCGGGCTCGCGGTCGTTATCCTCAACATCGAAGGTGAATTTTTCATTCGCACCTCCATTCTGCATTACGTGATCAATGTCGTACTGCTCCTAACCGTTCTAATCATTGGTAAAAAAGTCGGAGGCGCTAGGTCCTGGTTTGGTTTTGGAAACATCAGTATACAGCCTTCAGAATTCGCAAAACCTTCTGCGGCATTGTTATTGGCCTGGCTACTTAGTCGTGGTGATGGAAAGTTAAGAGACCTGAAAACGTTGGTGCAGTCCATTGCTATCGTCGGAATACCTGCCGCATTGACCCTGCTACAGCCAGATGCCGGAACGACGTTGGTTTTTGGTGGGCTCATCTTTGCGTTGTACCGAGAAGGACTTTCTGGCAACGTTCTGATTGCAGGATTTTGCGCGTTGTTGGTCACCATTGCATCCATATTAACGGGGGCCGCCATCATTGATTATCCTTGGATAGGCGAGCAATCTGCCATCGGTTTACTTTGGCTCATTCTGGTCGCATTTTGCTTGATGTTTTGGCAACTGATACCAAACATTGTCGTTCCCCGAAATCGCCGACGCGTAAGAAACACCACTTGGATTTCGCTTGTCGCAGCCATGCTATTGAGCGCTGGAATGCACACAGGGTTGGAGCAACTGCCACGGCACCAAAGAGAGCGGGTTCAAGTCCTATTCGGCATCGATGTGAGCAATCCAGACGCTGATTACAACATCCGACATGCTAAAGCCGCAATTGGTTCTGGTGGACTTTCAGGAAAGGGGTTCCTCAACGGGCCAATGACCGCTTACGGCTTCGTTCCTGAACAAGAAACCGACTTCATCTTCTGCACTGTGGGAGAAGAGTGGGGCTTTCTTGGATCCGCATTTGTCATTGTTCTTTTTACCGTTTTGCTGTTTCGAATTCTCGCCATTGCGGAACGCCAACGGTCCGATTTCACTCGGGTCTATGCGTACGGTGTCGTGAGCATCCTTTTCATGCATTATCTCATCAACATTGGAATGGTCCTTGGCTTGGCTCCCGTCATTGGTATTCCGCTCCCTTTCTTTTCCGCAGGTGGATCATCATTGATGGGCTTCACTCTGCTGGTTTTCATACTGTTGCGTTTAGACGCCGAACGGGTTTCCGTTTTACGATAAGTAATACCGAACCGCTTATATAAAAATAAATTGAGCTTTGTCGATGATTTAGTCTATTTCATTATTTATAATAGATGTTTCGTCGTATATTTGCACATGCTTTGACGCACTTCATTTAATCCCCATTGCTCCGGTTTCTTAACAAAGCAATGGGATTTTTCATGTAGTGTTTCTTGGTCAGCAAAACCACAACCTAAGCCCTGCCATTTACTGGCGGGGCTTTTGTTTGCTTAAGCGTTACAATCCGAGGAGAACCTCTTGAGGCTTCTTGCCTCCAAACAGCAAGCGTTCAGGGTTCTCGATCATTTCCTTGATAGCGAGCAAGAAACTGACGCTTTCCTTTCCATCAATGATCCGGTGATCATAACTCAATGCCACGTACATCACTGGTCGAATTTCAACCTTCCCGTTGATAGCCACGGGACGTTCGACAATGTTGTGCATACCCAATATTGCGCTCTGCGGAGGATTGATAATTGGTGTGGACAACATCGAGCCAAAGACCCCCCCATTGGTGATGGTAAAGGTCCCTCCCTGCATTTCTTCAATGGTCAATTCTCCGTCACGAGCGCGGATGGCCAAGCGCTTAATTTCAGCTTCAATGCCCGCCAACGTCATGGACTCTGCATTGCGCACAACAGGAACCATTAGACCCTTGGGAGAACTCACCGCAATGCCCACATCGGCATACTCCGGGACGATCATCTCCTTCCCATCAATCATTCCATTGACAGAAGGATATTGGGCAATGGCATGCGTAACGGCCTTGGTAAAAAAGCTCATGAATCCCAATCCCACTCCATGTGCCTCTTTGAAGGCTTCCTTGTATTGTTTCCGCAAATCCATTACCGGCTTCATGTCCACTTCATTGAAGGTGGTCAACATGGCGGTCTCATTCTTCACAGCAACCAACCGCTCGGCGACTTTGCGACGAAGCATGGACATTTTAACTCGACCCACCTCCCTACTTCCTCCCCAACTTGCTGTGGCACTGTCATCAAACCCTGCCGCCAATGCCGCTAAA
This sequence comes from Flavobacteriales bacterium, assembly GCA_028825055.1. Taxonomy (GTDB): domain Bacteria; phylum Bacteroidota; class Bacteroidia; order Flavobacteriales_D; family Sanyastnellaceae; genus UA16. The sequence goes on from JAPKAW010000038.1 coordinate 6,371, forward strand.
ACGTCCTGTTTCATCACCCGACCATCCCTTCCGGTCCCCGCAACTTGACCTGGATTCATGGCATTGTCTGCCATCATTTTCCTTGCAGCCGGCGAAGGGTGACCTGCAGCAGCAGAAACAGACTTGATGCCTGCGATAGGCGCAGACTTGGGAGCCGGAACCGCTGGAGCTGGAGCTGGAGCTACTGGAGCCGGAACCGCTGGGGCTGGACTCACTACTTTCACCGGCTTGGACCCAACGGGACGCTTCGCACTGGTATCGATCAAACAACACACCGCCCCTACAGCGATGGCGTCGCCTTCTTCGGCTTTCAGGGTGATGATTCCCGCTTCTTCAGCAGGCAACTCCAAGGTGGCCTTGTCCGAATCGACCTCTGCTATGGCCTGGTCCTTTTCGACATAATCTCCGTCGGACACCAACCATGCAGCGATTTCAACTTCACTGATGGACTCTCCCGGACTGGGAACTTTCATTTCAAGTGTCGGCATAACAGGATAGAATTGATTGCTAAGTAAGGCTATTTATTCAACGAATATTATCGATTGGCATGGGCGAACACCTCATCGAGGATCTCCTGTTGTCGGCTTTTGTGCACCTCGGAGGAGCCCGATGCCGGACTGGCGCTCATGGGTCGCGAAATCACACTGAGTGGAACTCGCGTGAAATGCTGCAGCATGAAACTCCAAGCACCCATATTCTGTGGTTCTTCTTGGACCCAAACGTAATTGGCATCCCTACCGTACTTCTGAATAATTTGATCTAACTCTAACGCTGGCAAAGGATGGATTTGCTCCAACCGCACGAACGCTAGATTGTCCGCTTGCACTTCTTGAAGCACCTCAATCAAATCATAATAGACCTTTCCAGTACACAGCATGACCGTATCTACTCGGCTCGCAGATGTCGCGTCTCGATGACGCGGATCATCGATGACCTTTTGAAAACCGCCCTTGCCCATCTGCTTGAAAGAAGAAACAGCTAACGGGTAGCGCAACAGTTTTTTCGGAGTGAAGATGATCAAAGGTTTCCGGAATGGCCATTTGACCTGGCGACGGAGCAAGTGAAAATAATTGGCTGGCTCAGTGACATTGCAGATGAACATGTTCTCCCCACTCCCCAATTGCAGAAACCGCTCCATGCGACCAGAACTGTGCTCTGACCCCATGCCTTCATAGCCATGAGGAAGCATCATAGTGAGTCCATTCATGGTTCGCCATTTGTCTTCAGCTGCGCTCAAGAATTGATCGAACAGTATCTGCGCCCCGTTGTTAAAGTCTCCAAATTGGGCTTCCCAAATGGTCAGGCCGTTTGGCGTTGCAAAGGCATAGCCATAGTCAAACCCTGCGACAGCATACTCGCTCAACAACGAATTATAAATACTCAACTTCGCTTGACCTTCACTAACATGGTTCAGTGGAATAATCTCTTCTTCGGTGTCCTCCGTTTTGACGACAGCATGGCGGTGTGAAAATGTCCCGCGTTCTACATCTTGTCCGCTAATCCGAACTGGATGCCCTTCAGCCAACAACGAGGCATACGCCAGCAATTCTCCAAGTGCCCAATCCAAACGATCTTCCTCAATCATCTTCACCCGGTCCCGCATCAATTTTACGGATTTCCGATAGAATTTCTTGCCATCAGGCAGCGTAGACATCGCAATGGCTAATGCTTTTAACTTCTTCGCATCAACGGATGTTTCTGGTGTACCATGCAACGATTCTTCATTCGGAGTTTCATAGCCGCTCCACAAATCACTCAGGAAATCGAGCACCTCTGCTTTTTTCCTTTTCTGCGCTTTTGCATGCGCCTTTTCCATCAGCTTCAATTGCTCATCTCGGATGGTCTCAGCCTGAGTTTCCTCCATGCTGCCATCAGCAATAAGGCGATTCATGTAAATCTTGAGTGGATTCGAATGCTGGCTAATCGCTTTATACAGTTTTGGTTGGGTAAACATCGGTTCATCCCCTTCGTTGTGGCCATATTTTCTGTAGCCCAACAGGTCGATAAAGACATCCCGTTTCCATTCTTGTCGATACTTCAAAGCAATGCGCATGACTTGCACCACGGCTTCTGCATCATCGGCATTCACATGAAAACTCAAAGCTTGTGTCACCTTACTCACATCTGTGCAATAAGTCGAAGAACGTGCGTCCAAATAATTGGTCGTGAATCCAACTTGGTTGTTGACCACGATGTGCACTGTACCTCCGGTACGGTAACCGTCAAGCTGGGCCATTTGCGCCAATTCGTAGACAACGCCTTGACCAGCAAATGCCGCATCTCCATGAATCAAAATGGGCAACACCTTGGTCTCATCCCCTCCCAATGATTCAATGCGCGCACGTGACATCCCTTGCACCACAGGTCCAACGGCTTCTAAATGCGAAGGATTGGGGGCCAATGTTATGTTGACGTTCTCGCCTGAGTCAGCTTTTACTGGCCGAGAATACCCCAAGTGGTACTTGACATCTCCATCGAATTCCATTGCATCATCGTACGCCTTGCCTTCAAACTCACAAAAAATCTCTTCGTAAGGTTTGCCCAAAACATGGGCCAAAGTGGACAATCGGCCTCGGTGTGCCATGCCAATAAAAACCTCCTGAACTCCCTGCAACGTCCCTTCTTCGATCACGGCATCTAACGCCGCGATCAATGTTTCTCCCCCCTCCAATGAGAATCGCTTCTGGCCTACAAACTTCTTCTGCAAGAACTCTTCAAACAAGGTCGCTTGCGATAGTTTCTTGAGAATTTGAATACGGTCAGCCAACTCAATTCGTGGACGATTCGCAAGCTCTATATTTTTCCTCACCCAAGCCTTGCGCTCAACATCTTGGATCATCATGTATTCGATTCCAATGCTATGGCAATAGGTCTCCTCGAGATGATCAATAATTCGTTGCAACGTGGCTTCTCCCAGTCCGACTTTGAGACCAGCTTGAAACACCACCGGTAAATCCGATTCAGATAGTCCAAAGTTGGACAAGCTCAAATCTGGGGTGTAAACCCGTCGTGTGCGGACCGGGTTGGTATGGGTAAATAAGTGCCCTCGTGAGCGGTAGGCCTGAATCAAGTTGATGACTTGAAATTCCTTCAGAGTCTGAGGGGTCGGCGCTTCCTTATCGTAAGAGGCCAAAGCCAAATCAAAACCTTTGAAAAAAAGCTGCCAACTCGTGTTGACGGACTCGGGGTCAGAGCAATATTGCTGGTATAGCGCGTCCAGTGCGTTTGGCTCTGCCTGACTGATAAAATCTAAAGGGTCCATGAGGACAGTTCGTGTTTCGACTCACAAATATACATGACCGCAAGCACCAAGCCTATTTACAGCGAGGCAAAAGCTTAAGCCCTATGAATAGGTCCAACGCGTCCAAACTTTAAGAGCTGCACGTTGAAGTGACTTCTCGGCCAATAGCTTCGATGCTTCCTCTCGATCACACTCATGTAGGATGCTTCGGACAAGCCCCTCCCCCAAATCCAGTCTGTAAAAAGCAGTAAAAACAGGCGTTGCGCTACGATCTAAGCTCCAAGAGATATGGTCCTCAAGCAACTGCAGCAGTGAAATCGATGCCGAAGTGACACGCTCGGTGTCCCATTCGAAGTCTTTAATCAATTGCTCTTGAACAGCTTCCAAGAATTTCGAGTGACTCCATTCATCGGGAGTTTCTCGATTCGGCAGCATCACCTTCCATTCCATATTCAGGACTGTCGCGTGGTGACCAATCCTGCAACAAATTCAAACCAACCCCGGTGGGTCCCTTGAAGCTCCAATGCATCCATGCAAGCGAACGCCGCTTCAATGCATTCTTCCATACGGTGACGTGCTGCGCCATCTGAACCCAATTCGACCATGATTGATTTGACCGCTTTAACCTTGCTTTTGTGGTCATGCCCCTTGCCATTCCACCGTTTTAATTCCTCCCGTTGCGCTGCTGATGCTTGCTCCCAGGCGTGGATGCGTAGATATGTTTTTTTGTCCGAAAGGATGTCTCCTCCCATTTGCTTTCCCGTAGCAGCCGTTCCGAAGGCGTCCAGCAGGTCGTCTTGCATTTGAAAGGCCAGCCCCAACTGCTCTCCCAATCGATACCACAATTGAATCCGGTCCTCCGACGCACCGGCCGCTCTAGCACCCAATGCCAATGATGCCGCGACAAGAACCGATGTCTTCAGGCGAATCATGTTCCAGTATTCGTCCAACGTGACATCTTCGCGCAATTCAAAAGCCATGTCCGCCTGCTGGCCAATACACACTTCTAAAGCAGTTCGATTGAACAAATGCAATGCCTTTGGCAACGCCGGCGCATTCAATCCTGTTAACGCCATCGAAGCCAGGGTAAACATGGCATCTCCTGAGAGGATTGCCGCATTCGAACCCCACCGTTGATGCACCGTTTCCTTGCCTCGTCGCAAAGGAGCCTCGTCCATGATGTCATCGTGCATCAAGGTGAAGTTGTGAAACAACTCTACAGCCAACGCTGCAGGCAAGGCCTCCTCCAAGGGTTGCGCTTCCGCTTCGCATGCCGCTAAAGCCAAAACAGCACGCAGGCGCTTTCCGCCCAAAGACATCAAGTAATGAATGGGCGCGTAAAGACCATCGTCCGCATCAGCAGGCCATTCAGAAAGAAAGACTTCGGTGGCGCGATTCGCTTCTAGCTTAAGACGTTCCAGATTAGCTTGACTCATTGAATTGTCGTTTTTAATGACCGCGCGACAATTGATCCAAGAGGTAATCTCCGTAACCCGACTTTCGCAACGGTTCCGCTACTTTTTTGAGTTGGTCATCGGAAATGTATCCCATTCTCCAGGCGATTTCTTCAATGCACCCGACTTTCAACCCCTGCCGTTCTTCAATGACTTGAACATATTGCGAGGCTTGCATCAGCGATGCATGTGTTCCGGTATCCAACCACGCCATCCCACGGTCCAGTTTTGAAACGAACAGTTTTCCAGCCTCCAAATACGCCCGGTTCACATCGGTAATTTCATACTCTCCACGTTCGCTTGGCTTCAAAGCCTTTGCGATTTCCACCACGCTATTGTCATAAAAATACAGCCCTGGAACCGCGTAATTCGACTCCGGATTGTCTGGCTTTTCTTCAATGTTTGTGACCCGATCATCTCCGTCGAACGAAACAACGCCGTATCGCTCAGGGTCGGTCACGTAGTAAGCGTAAACAATTGCTCCCACCGGGTCGGTGTTGGCCCGCAATTGCCGGCCAAAACCTTTCCCGTAAAAGATGTTGTCGCCGAGCACCAATGCCACCTTGTCCGAGCCAATGAAGGACTCTCCAATGACAAAGGCTTGGGCCAATCCATTGGGGATGGCCTGTTCCGCATATTCAATCGTACAGCCAATCTCGCTTCCATCGCCCAATAATCGCTTAAAACCAGGCAAGTCAGCGGGAGTGGATATGATGAGAATCTCCCGGATACCACTTAACATCAAAGTCGACAGCGGATAGTAAATCATTGGCTTGTCGTATATCGGCATCAGCTGTTTACTGATGGCTCGAGTCAACGGCCACAATCTGGTTCCGGACCCTCCTGCTAGAATGATGCCTTTCATGGTACAGATATTCAATGTTCTTTCAAAGGTCTCAAGAAGAAGGGCCCTTGTTTTTTCGCTGCTGAATTAACACCTCGTGCTGTTCTTCTCCCTTGCCCGGTGAAGTGCCCTCCTGAATAGAGAGCTCTTCGAGTTCAATGTCCTCTTCCTCATCCAAAATTGAAAAGAACGGTTCTGAAAATGACTTGGTGGTCAATGATTTTTCAAAAGCAAGCAACAAACTTGGAAGCAACAGTAGGTTGGTAAACATGGCTACCCCTAGGGTGATCGATACCAAAATTCCCAGCGATCGTGTTCCATCAAATCCTGACATCGCAAACATCAAGAATCCAAAAAATAGCACGATGGAAGTGTACATCATGCTCACTCCCGTTTCTTTCAGTGCGAGAATAACAGACTCTTTAATGTTCCACGTCTTGAAGTTTAGCTCTTGACGGTATTTCGCTAAAAAGTGTATGGTGTCATCCACAGAAATTCCAAAGGCA
>JAPKAW010000297.1 GCA_028825055.1 Flavobacteriales bacterium
CGCTCTCGTTTAGTCTATTGACCGACAATTACCCCACGGAAACCACATGGAGCATCACCGACTCCAATGGCGACACTGCTCTTGAAGGGTCTGGCTATTCAGGAACCCAAACGACCTATGAAGCCTCATCCTGCGTCGCAACCGGTTGTTACACACTCACTGTGAATGATAGTTGGGGCGATGGACTCCAGTACAATGGGGTCGTCGGCGACTACACCTTAACTGACGGATATGGAAATGTTTTGGCGGAAATGGTCGAAGGAGGCAATTTTGGCTTTCAGGCCATCCATGATTTTTGCGTGGACTCAAACAGTACTGATATTTTTGGATGCACCGAGGAATCTGCGTGTAACTATGATCCAACTGCAACTTTGAATGACAGCTCCTGTGTCGATCCCTACGGGATTGTCTATGAAGATCTCGATGGCGACGGAATAGGGAGTTCACTTGGAATCGCAGACGTATGCGCCCCCCTTGGGCCTAACCTCTCGTTGGAAACGGGTGATTGTAGCGATACCGATGCGACTGTTTACCCAGGAGCACCAGGAACTGGAATTGGTGTAGACAACAATTGTGACGGGACCATCGATTTGGAAGAAGCAGCCCCTGGCTGTCCGGCTGACCTAAACGGAGATGGTTTGGTTACTGTTGTCGATTTATTGGTTGTGCTTTCGGAATTTGGTTGCCTCATTGACTGCAACGGTGATACCGATGGTGATGGCATGGTGGGAGTCTCTGACGTTCTAGTCCTTCTCGCTTCATTTGGTTCGGGCTGTTGAAATCAACACTTAGGCAACAAGCATCGCTAGATATCGATTGAGAACTCCTAGAGCTCTATCATCAGTTATAACCCCAACTCAATCCTAATGATTTTTTGATTTAAAATACAACGCGACTGCGTCGCTTAAGTTTGAGTGCCTTATCGAGATCTTAGGTATGCCGGAGCGCCGTCTCCTTGTAGCTGTAAATTCCGTGAATGGCGCATTCCTCAGACAGCCACTCAAAGCAGTCCAATGCATCGGCCTGAACGGCCTCTATACTTAAGGGCCACCCAAGTTCGGTAACCTCTTTTTGCATTGACGCCCAGGCCTGCCAGCGGAATTGAAGATGCCGATTGGCGGTCGTAGGATGCTGCAGATTGGAAGGCTCGAAAATATGGAGCAAAAGAACGGAGTGTCCTGCTTCTGCAGCGAATTTCAAAGCATGGGCGAGAGGCTCGTAATCCCGAAGCCTTAAGTCTCGCTTAAACCAGACAATGTGGATGTACTTTACTAATTCCGGTGGCACACAAAAGGAAAACTTCTGATATAAAGAAGATTAAATTGAAGCGTTTAAAGGCCCAAGTGGAGTCCATAATTTTTGAATCATGCATTGATTACAGATCCGATGTACATGCTTCCTTTGATCGCTCCTTATGGAAATTACTATCCTGCTTCATCACCCCCCTCTGACGTAGCATCGAGCGGAGGGAAAATTGTAAAAACAGTCAACTCGTTGGGTCAAGAAGTGCAGTACATACACGGGATTAACCAGTTTTACACGTTTTGCGATCGCACAACCAAAAAGGTGTTTTCAACCAACCCAAAATACTCGAGAAGGCAGACTAGATTATTCGATGGCTTCGGTATTCCGATTGCTCAATCCCCGTTGCAAAAGGAGCATGATTACTGCAAGTAAAACCGCAGTTAGTTCGTAAGAAAAAGCATGCCAAGCCTCAATACCTAACGCCCTGCGCAGTAAGATTGTTGCAACAACAAAACCCGAATTTCGCAATACGAATCCAAAGTCATCGAGGTACTTGAAGGAGACCACAAGAAGTAAGACATCCACGAGAATCAAGGCTGTAAAGAATTCATCATAGAAAACGCTGTTCAGGTCTGTGTGCAAAGCTTCAGGGTAGGTAATCCATTCCCAAAGCCAATTTCCGACGGAGTAAAAGCTTAGGACAATGAAGAAGATCGTGAGCAATCCGGCCATTCCCATTTTGAACCGTACAAACTTCTTCAATTCGGTTTCCTCCAGCCGAGCGACTCTTCGGGGCAGGAGCTTGTAAAAAATCACCAGCATTCCACCCAATACAACTGCAGATAGCATGTGAGGAAAGAAAGCCGATTCCCAAGGCCAAGTTGATGTGTCTTCGAGACTTTTGAAAACCGATCGAATTTCGATGAGCGCCACGATTTCAATTTGTTTTCCCAATGAGCGTGCAAAAGAGGTCGGTAGGTAATAAATCAGCAGGTAGACCTCTGCGATGAGTATAACAGAAAATGGCGTGTACAATGTCGCCAATGGATGGGAAAAAAGTGATTCGGGCAAGCCCCAAGAAAAAACTTCGTTTCCTGCATAAAGCGCCAAATGGACGAGAAACAATGTAAGCGCACAACTGACAAGGAAGCGTTCAATGACGCCTCGCATTGTAGGATTCAGTGCATATTGGGCAAATGTCTGGAGAGGTACAAATCCTTGCATAGTTCTATAACACAAGATGTCCGGTAATGTTTGTCAATCAGCGCTTTATTGGGCCTAAACAACTTCATGGAGCGCAGGTAGTGGACACCACCTTTTATG
>JAPKAW010000298.1 GCA_028825055.1 Flavobacteriales bacterium
TTGTGGGGAAGTGTCTTGCAGGCCAACCCAACCGCAATCCCTTCCACACCCTGAGCTAGCAACAATGGGAATTTCACTGGGAGCGTATCAGGCTCGCGGTTTCTTCCATCGTACGATAGCAACCAGCGGGTCGTTTTCGCATTGAATACAACCTCCTTTCCAAACTTACTCAGCCGAACCTCAATGTAACGCGGAGCCGCTGCACGATCACCTGTGAGAATGTTTCCCCAGTTTCCTTGGCAATCAAGAAGTAACTCTCGTTGGCCAATTTGCACCATCGCATCCCCAATGGAAGCGTCCCCGTGCGGGTGAAACTTCATGGTATTGCCAATGACGTTAGCTACTTTATGAAAACGACCGTCATCCAGTTCGTCCAAGCTATGCAAAATCCTTCGCTGAACAGGCTTCAAACCATCATTTTGGTGAGGAACGGCACGTTCTAAAATGACATACGAAGCATAATCCAAAAAGTAGTTATTGTACATCCCAGCCACCTGGATGACACGCTCCATGCCCTCACTCGGTGGAGCGTCCTCACTCGGAGTTAAGTCCATGCCCTCCTTTATAGGGTCCTCTTCATTATGCTGATTCTCTTCACTCATTGTCAACGGCATCTTTTTCCACGCGCAAATTATCAATGATGAATTGCTGTCGATTTGGTGTGTTTTTTCCCATGAAAAAGGACATCATTTCTTGAATACGGCTTTCCTTTCCAATAACAACGGGGTCCAAGCGGATATCATCTCCAATAAAATGGCTGAATTCGTCCGGGCTGATTTCACCCAATCCTTTGAAGCGAGTGATTTCCGCCTTGGCACCTAGCACGCCGAGGGCTTCTTGCTTTTCCGTTTCACTATAACAGTAGCGCGTCTCCTTTTTGTTCCTCACCCGGAACAAGGGAGTTTGAAGAACATACAAATGGCCGCGCTTTACCAAGTCCGGAAAAAACTGAAGGAAAAATGTAATAAGAAGCAGCCGGATGTGCATTCCATCAACATCGGCATCTGTTGCTATAACAACATTGCTATAGCGCAAGTTATCCAAGCCATCTTCGATGTTCAATGCAGCCTGTAGGAGATTGAATTCTTCGTTCTCGTAAACCACTTTTTTAGTTAAGCCATAGCTATTCAATGGCTTTCCTTTCAGACTAAACACCGCTTGAGTTTGCACATCGCGGGCCTTGGTAATCGATCCCGATGCTGAGTCCCCCTCGGTAATGAACAGCGTAGACTCTTCATTGCGAGGTTTTTTATCGCCTAGGTGCAATCGACAATCCCGTAATTTCTTGTTGTGAACAGACGATTTCTTCGCGCGTTCCCGCGCAAGCTTTTTGATTCCCGCCAGATCTTTTCGCTCCCGCTCGCTCTGCAGAATTCGAGACTGAAGTAACTGAGCGATTTCTGGATTGCGGTGCAGATAGTTGTCCAGTTCACGCTTCAAGAAATCATAAATGAAACTCTTGAGTGTTGGGCGATCCGGTCCCATTTCAGCAGAACCCAACTTGGTCTTGGTCTGAGACTCAAAAACAGGTTCTTCTACCTTGACTGCAACAGCAGCTAAAATACCCCCTCGAATATCCGCAGCGTCATAATCTTTCCCGAAAAAATCTCGAAGCACCCGAACATAAGCCTCCCGAAATGCCGCTTGGTGAGTACCGCCTTGTGGCGTGAATTGTCCATTGACAAAGCTTTGGTAATCCTCACCGTAGGTATCGGTATGTGTCAAAGCAACCTCTATGTCTTCACCAGTCAAATGAATTATGGAATAGCGTGGATCGCGATCCAAATCATTTTCTAGCAGATCCTTGAGACCATGGTCGCTCTTGAATTTTTCACCATTCAAATACAAGGCCAGCGTGGTATTCAGGTAAGCAAAGTTCCAGAGGAGCTTCTCCACATGCTCCATGCGGTAGCTGAATGCTTTGAAAATCTCTTTGTCTGGTCGAAATACAATAGAGGTTCCGTTGCGTTCATCCGTTTTTTCCAACTTGGATTCTTCCAAGAGCTCACCACGTTCGAAGCGAGCCAGCTTGCCCTCTCCTTCACGGAAACTTTCCACGGCAAACTCCATGGACAAGGCATTCACAGCCTTGCAACCTACCCCGTTGAGTCCAACTGATTTTTTGAAGGCCCTAGAATCATACTTGCCTCCGGTATTGATTTTGGAAACGACGTCGACCACTTTTCCGAGGGGTATACCGCGGCCATAATCTCTTACGCGAACCTCTCCATCTCGGATGACCACCTTAACGCTCTTACCATGCCCCATGGCATGTTCATCGATGCAGTTATCGATGATCTCTTTGAGGAGAACGTAAATTCCATCGTCCGCAGACTGGCCGTCACCGAGTTTACCGATGTACATACCAGGACGCATTCGAATGTGCTCTTTCCAATCGAGCGAACGAATATTATCCTCTGTATACGAGACTTGCGCTGGGCTATCAGACATGACCAACGAAATTAGGACGTACAGGCAAGCTCCCCATGCTTTTTAAAGCAGGTTTTATTCACAGAATTGACATTCCGCAAACAATGAGGAGCTTGCCCGTCCTATTTA